>JAJXUY010000206.1 GCA_021782525.1 Acidobacteriota bacterium
ATGCGCTCGTCCACCACCGTGCCGTCGAGGTCGTCGGCGCCGAAGTGGAGGGCGATCTGCGCCGCCTTGGCCCCGAGCATGATCCAGTACGCCTTGACGTGCGGGATGTTGTCGAGCATCAGGCGGGACAGGGCGATCGTCTGCAGGTCGAGCCGGCCGGTGCTCGGCGCGACGTGGTCGAGGCGGGTGTGGGCGGGGTGGAACGCGAGCGGGATGAAGCACTGGAAGCCGCCGGTGACGTCCTGCAGCTCGCGCAGGCGCACGAGGTGGTCGACCCGCTCCTCGGCGGTCTCGATGTGGCCGTACAGCATCGTGCAGTTCGACTTGATCCCGAGCCGGTGCACCGTCCGCGCGATCTCGAGCCAGCGCGCGCCCGAGGTCTTGTGGTCGCAGATCACCTCGCGCACGCGCTCGGCGAAGATCTCGGCGCCGCCCCCCGGGCACGAGCCGAGACCCGCCGCGACCAGCCGCCGCATCACCTCTTCGACCGGCAGCTTGGCGCGCTGGGCGAGAAAGTCGATCTCGACCATCGTCAGCGCCTTGAGGTGCACCCAGGGGAAGCGGGCAAGCAGCGCCGTGAACAGCGCCTCGTAGTAGTCGACGCCGAGCTTGGGGTGCAGCCCGCCGACGATGTGCAGCTCGGTCACGCCCTCGTCCACGTCGCGCGCGGCCGCCTCGACCGCCTCGTCCACCGAGTACGTCCAGCCGCGGACGCCGCCGTACTTCTCGGCGAACGCGCACAGCGCGCACGACGCGACGCAGACGTTGGTCGGGTTGAGGTGGCGGTTGACGTTGAAGTAGACCGCGTCGCCGTGTAGCCGCTCGCGCACGAAGTTGGCGAGGCGGCCGACCCCGAGCAGGTCGGTCGTGGTCGCCGCGATAACGCCTTCGGCGAACGAGAGCCGCTCGCCGGCGACCACCTTCTCGGCCAGGCGCTCGAGACGCAGGTCGAGGAATGGAGCGAGCCCGTTGCCACTCACGGCGGCCAATCTACCACAGCGGAGCCGCCGTTGCGACAGAGTCCGCGGCGCGACGGGCGGCGCGCCGGCGGCGGCGCCGCCACGATGCTTCTGCTTGACAGCGGCGGCGTCCGCCTCTAGCATGACGCTCCCTGGAACCGCGAGGTCCTGGGAGGTTAGCTCAGCGGGAGAGCACCTGCCTTACACGCAGGGGGTCGCGGGTTCAAATCCCACACCTCCCACCACGTTGAGCCGATCTGAGATGACGACGCGGGGTGGTAGTTCAGTTGGTTAGAACGCCGGCCTGTCACGCCGGAGGTCGCGAGTTCGAGTCTCGTCCACCCCGCCAACTCCCTCACCCTTCCAAGCTCGGGACTCGACTCGAACCCGTGGGCCTTGCGGTCGCCCCTGGGTCGAGACGCCTACCCGGGCCGCCACCCCGGGTCACCAGCCGATGCCGTAGTCCTCGCCGTGGTTGCTCGAACCGCCCCACATCGTGCCGTGCGCCAGGTCGAAGAGGATCGCGTTGATCGGCCCCGACGTGCGCCGTTCGAACACCTCGGAGTACCCCATCCGTCGCAGCTCGGAGCGCACCCACGGCGGCACCTCGTCGTTGAGCAGGATCTTGCCGGGGATCGCCTCGTGCTGGCCGAACGAGCTGTGCATCTGGTAGCTGTTGAAGTTCGCGGCCTCGGTGGCCTGCTGCACGGTCATCCCGAACTCGGTCACGTCGAGGAAGAACTGCAGCAGGTTCTGGTCCTGGGTGTCGCCGCCCTGCACCGAGAAGCAGAGGAACGGCTTGCCGTCCTTGAGCGCCAGCGTGGGCGTCAGCGTCACCCGCGGGCGGCGGCCCGGCGCCACGACGTTGAACGGTGACTCGGACGGGTCGAGGTCGAACGACTGCATGCGCTGCGACAGGCCGATGCCGGTGTGGCCCGCAATCACCGCCGGGAGCCAACCGCCCGACGGGGTCACCGACACGACCCAGCCCTCGGCGTCGGCGGCCTCGACCGAGGTGGTCCCCGCCGTGAAGTCCCGGCGAAACTGTGCGAACTCGCGGCCGTCCACCGAGGCGGCGAGGGTGCCGTTGGGACCGGGGCCGCCTTCCTGCGCGATCTTCCAGTTGGCGAGCAGGTGCTGGTACGGGTTGACGCCGCCCTGGAACGGGTACGGGTCGCCGGGCATGATACCGGGGTTGGCCCGGTCCGGGTCGACGAGCTTGGCGCGCTCCTTCGCGTACGCCTTGGAGAGCAACCCCTGGATCGGCGACGCCGGCGGGAAGTAGGGGTCGCCGTAGTAGAAGTCACGGTCGGCGAACGCCAGGCTCATCGCCTGGTAGACGGTGTTGATGTAACGGGCGGAGTCGTACCCCATCGCCTGCAGGTCGAAGTTCGCGAGGATGTTGAGCGCCTGCAGCATCGCCGGCCCCTGCGTCCAGACGGTGAGCTTGTAGACATCGATCCCCTTGTAGTTGGTGCTCACCGGCTCCTCGATCTTCACCTTCCAGTTGGCGAGGTCCTCGGTGGTGATCAGCCCGCCCTGCTCTTGCGTGCTGCGCGCGATCTCGCGGGCGATGTCCCCCTTGTAGAAGCGGTTGTAGGCGGCGTAAATCGCCTGCTTGCGCGACCTCCCCTGCTTGAGCGCCTCCTGCTCGGCGGCCACGAGCTCGCGCAGCGTCCTGGCGAGGTCCCTCTGGCGGAACACCTCGCCCGGCTCCGGTCCCTCGCGGTGCGCGCCGTCGGCCGCGGGGACCACCCGGTCCTGCGCCGGGAGCGGCCCGCTGGCCGCGCTCCCCGCCGGGGCCTCCGCCTTCCCCTCGGCCCCCGTGCGGTGGACGAGGAAGAGCGCGCGCGAGTACGGCCACTGCTCGAGCATCTTCTTGTAGTGCTCGATCGTGTTCGCGGCCTGCGCCTCCATCGGGTAGCCGTCGGCCATCTCGATCGCCGGCTGCAGCACCTGCTTGAGCGACATCGTTCCGTACTCCGCGAGCATCACCATGATCCCGCCGGGGGTCCCCGGGGTCACCGCCGCCAGCGGCCCGTACTCGGGCGGGACCTTCATCCCCTTGGCCTTGAAGAACTCCGGCGTCGCCCCGGTCGGCGCCACGCCCAGAGCGTCGATGCCGATGATCTTGTGCGTGTGCGGGTTGTAGATGAGCGCCTGGGTCTCGCCGCCCCAGCTCAGGGTGTCCCACATCGTGCACCCCGCCGCGATCATCGCGACCGCCGCGTCGACCGCGTTGCCGCCGCGGTCGAAGATCATGGCGCCGACCGTCGCGGAGAGCGGCTTGCCGGTGATCGCCATCCAGTGCATGCCGTGCAGCGGCGGCTTCTCGGTGCGCATCTGCGCGGTCATCACCGCCGGGATCGAAAGGCACAGCAGGACGAGAGCGGTCTGTCGCATGGGCACCTCGCGCCGGTCAGTCTACGCCTCCCGGCGGCACGCCACCGATCCACCCGCGCCGGGGCCGGCGCAGCGGCTAGGGACCGTCGGGGCGCCGCCACAGCTCCCACTTGCGCCAGGTCGCCACGCGGAGGTACGACGCGCGGACCGCCGCCGCCAGCTCCGTCTCGCCCGGCTGCGGCGCGTCGCGCACGTAGCCGCGGGTGGTGATGACCCAGCGGTTGGAACGGCGCTCGATGTCGGCGAGCACCTCGGCCATCGCGGCCGCCGACCTGGCGTGGCGGTCGATCGCTGCGAGGACGCGGGTCCCGGGTGGCGGCGACTCCACCGCATACCACCCCGGCCCCCACGGGAGCGCGATCATCGTCTCCCCCGGGCTCACCGCCAGGCACGCCCATGGCGGCTTCCCGCCCGCGAGGCGGGCGCCGATCCGCCGCCCCTCGCCACACGGGAACGGCGCGGCGACGGCCTGCCCGTGTTGCACCACAAGGAGCGCCGCGGCCGCGACGGCGAGCGCCGCCGCGCCCGCCGCGGCGCGACGGCGGCGGCTCTGGGGCCACGAGCCGAGCGCGACGCCGACGACTGCCAGCACGACCACGGCATGCGCCCGCAGGTGGGCGAAGTCCGGCCGTTCCCACAGGAGTTGGGGAACGAACGCCAACCCAACGAGGGTGGCGGCCACGGTCGCCCGCTCCACCGTCGCCCCGCGGCGGGCGCGGTGCCACTGCCACGCGAGCAATCCGAGGTAGAGCAGCGGCGGTAGAAGGACGAGGACCGGCGCGATGGCGTCGGCGAGGGCGCGCGGCGACGCGAGCAGGGGGGCGGCCGGCGCCGCGGGGAGCGCGGGCTGCGGATGCAGCAGCCGCGGGAGGAGGAGCCCGAGCCGCCGCGCCACATGGGCGAGGAACGGCGCCAGCTCGCCGCGGGCCGCCTCGATCGCCAACCACGGGCTTACCCCGGCCGCGGCGCCGCCGGCGATGCGCAGCGCGTCGGCGACGCCGCCGCGTCGGCGCCAGGCCGCGACCAGCGCCAGCGCGAGGGCGAGCACCGCCGCGTCCTCGCGCCAGG
>JAJXUY010000009.1 GCA_021782525.1 Acidobacteriota bacterium
GGCCGCCCTCGAGGACGCGGCCGCCGCCGCGGCGGCGCAGATCGCGGCGCTCAAAGACACGCTCGCCGGGTCGCAGCAGGAGACGCGCACGCTCGCGGCCGCGGTCAAGACGGCGGCCGAGCAGCTGCAACACCTGCGCGCCGCGCTGGCGGAGCGCGAGGCGCAGCTGCGACGCGTCCGCGACGAGCTCGAGCAGCTCAAGCGCATCGACCTGCAGCGCGGGCCGTGACGCTGCCGCCCGTCGTCTACAGGAACCCGCGCTCGCGCATCCACTCGTCGTTGAAGATCGTGCTCAGGTAGCGGGAGGCACCGTCCGGGAAGATCGTGACGATGCGGGCCGGTCGGTCCAGGGTGCGGGCCAGGCTGCGGACGGCCCACAGCGCCGCGCCGCTCGAGCCCCCGCCCATGATCCCCTCGCGGCGTACCAGCTCGCGCGTGGTCAGGAAGGCGTCGCGATCGGTGACGCGGATCATGTCGTCGATCACGGTGAAGTCGGCGGTGCCGATTACGAACTCGTCGCCGAGCCCCTCGATGAGGTACGGCCGCGGCTCGATGCGCTCGCCGGTGCGGAAGTAGTCGTAGAAGATCGAGCCGACGGGGTCCACCGCGACCGCGCGGATCGCCGGGTCGCGCTCCTTGAGGTATCTCGCGGTGCCGCCGATCGTGCCGCCCGTGCCCATGCCGGCGACCAGGACGTCGATTCGCCCCTCCATCTGCTCCCAGATCTCCGGCCCGGTCGTGGCGTAGTGCGCCTCGTTGTTGTCCCGGTTGTTGTGCTGGTCGGGGAAGTAGCTCCCCGGGGTGGCGGCCGCCAGGCGGGGGGTGATCCGGTTGTAGGAGTCGGGCGAGTCGGGGGGCAGCGTGTGGTCCACCTTGACCACCTCCGCGCCGAGCGCCTCCAGTTGTCGCGCCTTCTCGGGGCTGATGCTGTCGCGCACCACGACCTTGAGGCGGTACCCCTTCTGGGCCGCCACCATCGCCAGCCCGAGCGCCGTGTTGCCGGACGAGTTCTCGACGATCACGGCGCCGGACTCGATCCGACCCTCGCGCTCGGCCTTCTCGATCATGTAGTGCGCGATGCGGTCCTTGATGCTCCCCATCGGGTTGAGGAACTCGAGCTTGGCCCAGACCTCGGCGCGCAGACCCTCGGTGACCCGGTTCAACCGGACCATCGGAGTCCACCCGATCGCTTCGAGGACGCTGTCGTACCGGCGGATGTCCAGGGGTCGTGGCTCCCTTTTCCGAACCGGTCAATCTTACGCGCGGCCGACCTCCGGCCGAGACCACCGCGGCGGATGCCGCGACGACCCCGGCGTCAGACCGCGATCGTGACCACGTCGATGCGGGACGGGTCCCCGACGCCGAGCCCCATCCTGGTCGCCGTCTCGATGTGACGGGTCGCCCGGCTCGTGTCGGGGAGGCCGCGTGCCGCCCGCTTCGCCATGATGACCCGGCGGGCGACGACGTCGAGCGCCACCGCGTCGTCGGCGACGTACACCGCGTTCTCCCGCCACAATCGCCCGCGGTCGGCAGGCCGCGGGCCGCCGTCGCAGCACGCCTCGGTCGCGTCCATCACGATGAGCGGCACGCGGGTGACCGTGACGAAGTGCCCGTACGCCTCGGCGATGTACGGGTCGCAGTTGCGTTCGTGGGCGCTGCGGTAGTGGTCGTAGCAGCCGAAGGCGACGTTCTTGAGCGCGAGCGTCACGCCGGAGCTGCCGTGGTCTTTGAGCACCGGCAGGCTGATCGTGGCATCGGTGTGGTCGGCGGCGATCGTGTCGATCGGCGCCGTGCCCTCGCTCCCGATGAGCCGGCGCGCCGCGTCGTAGCGGCCGCCGGCCTCGACGCTCTCCCCGTGCCGCCCCTGGCCGAACTTGTAGCGCGTCGGCCCGAAGTGGTCCTTCCACCGATCCCAGACGATGAGGTCGCCGGGCTTCACCCCGGCCGAGATCACGCCGGCGGCGACCGCGTCGGTGAGCTCCGGGGCGGTGTAGATCAGCGGCCGCCCGAGCAGGTTGATCTTCAGTCCCACCCGCATGCCGGGCTTGACGAAATGACGCCACGCCGCGTCCCGCGTGGC
Organism: Acidobacteriota bacterium; assembly: GCA_021782525.1. Next base: position 2,081 of record JAJXUY010000009.1, read on the forward strand.
CGCGCGCGCGAGCGCCATCACCCCGGCGTCGACCATCGCGGCCACCACCCGCGGGTCGCGGGCATCCCCGACCCACACCTTGTCCGATTCGACACGGATGACGCGCGCCCGCGCGGCCGCCGCGAACGACCGCGGGACGATCGCCGCGGCCGCCACGCCGCCCGCGAGGCCGGCGAGCAAACCCCGCCTCGTGAGGCCACCGGTCGCGCTCATCGCGCGTCTTCCCTTCCCGAATCGCCCGTGCGGCGGGCCGCGCGCCGGCGCGGCGACGCCGGGGCGTCGGTCATCGGCAGCGCGGTGCGGCGGACGCCGTCGAACGCGGCCAGCGCCCCGGCCACCGCCGCGGCCGTGGGCACGAGCCCGATCTCCCCGATCCCCTTGGCGCCGTAGCCGCCGACCGGGTCCGGCACCTCGAGCAGGATCACCTCGACCTCGGGGGTGTCGGCGGCCTTGAGGATGCCGAGGTCGCGCATCCGCGTCGAGTCCGGGCGCCCCGCGGTGCAGGGCAGCTCCTCGGACAGGGCATAGCCGAGGCCCATGTGCACCGCGCCCTCGATCTGCTGCGAACAGGCGAGCGGGTTGATCGCCCGGCCGACGTCGTGCGCCGCGACCACCTTCGCGATGCGTCCGCCCCCGTCCAGCAACACGACCTGCGTGGCGTAGCCGAACGTCATGTGCGTGACCGGGTTGTCGACGTTCGTGCCGGGCTTGACCGTGATGTCGCAGACGTACTCGCCGCGGTACTCGCGCCCGGCGAGGGACGCGAGCGGCGCGCTTGCGAGGTCGGCCGCGAGCCGTCGTCCGGCGCGCTGCGCCGCCATCGTCGCCAGCGCGGTCGCGCGCGAGGCGGTGGTCATCCCGCACTCGACGTCGGGCTCGCTGCGGGTCGCGACCGTCATCGCTTCCGGTGCGACCCCGGTTTCCTCGTGCACCACCTGGCGCAGGATCGTGAACAGCCCCTGCCCCATCTCGGTGAAGCCGGTGAGCACCTCGAGCCGCCCGCCGGGCGCGACGCGGATCAGCACGCGACCGATGTCGGCGAGCCCGTTGCCGATGCCGGTGTTCTTGATCCCGCACGCGATCCCGGCGCGGGCCGCGTTCGCCTTGTACACGTCGCGCACCGCCTCGAGGGTGGCCCTGATGCCGCACGCCTCGGTCATGATCTGCCCGGTGGCGAAGCGGTCGCCGGGGCCGAGGACGTTGCGCTCGCGGATGTCGTAGCCGTCGAGCCCGACCTCCCGTGCGAGTAGGTCGAGGCAGCCCTCGATCGCGAACGCGGTCTGACACACCCCGAAACCGCGCATCGCGCCGGAGGGCGGGTTGTTGGTGTAGACGGTCCTCGCCTCGACGTTTACGACGGGGACGCGGTAGGGGCCGCACGAGTGTCCGGCCGCGCGCTCGAGCACCTTGGCACCCACCGAGGCGTACGCGCCGGTGTCGCCGACGATGCGGACGCGCGCCGCGGTCAGCCGCCCGTCGTCGTCGCAGCCGACGGTGTACTCCATCGTGAGCGGGTGGCGTTTCGGGTGCAGCAGGATCGACTGCTCGCGGGTGAGGACGACCCGCACCGGAGCGCCGAGCAGGAACGCGGCGAGCGCCGTCTGCGCCTGGACGGAGAGGTCCTCCTTGCCACCGAACGCGCCGCCGTTGGCGACGAGTTCGACCGTGACCCGCTCGCGGGCGACGCCGAGCACCGCCGCGATCTGCAGCTGGTCGTCGTGCACGCCCTGGCCCTGCGAGTACACGCGCAGCCCTTTCCCCTCGGGCACCGCGAGGCACGCCTCCGGCTCCATGAACGCGTGCTCGATCCGCTGCGTGGTGAACGTCCGGCGCACGACGTGCGCCGAGGCCTCAAGAGCCGCCTCGACGTCGCCACGAGCGAACGCCGTCACCTCGAGCAGGTTTCCGCCGGGGTGGATGGCGGGGGCGCCCGGCGCCAGCGCCGCCCCCGGCGAGGTCACCGGCTCCAGCGCCTCGACCTCGACGCAGACCGCCTCCGCCGCCCGGCGCGCGTGGAACTGCGTGTCCGCGACCACGAGCGCGAGCACGTCGCCGACGCAGCGCGTCGTCTCCCCCACCGCCACGAACACCGGCCAGTCCTTGACGATCAGGCCGACGAACCGCTCGCCGGGCACGTCGGCTGCGGTGAGCACTCGGGCGACGCCGGCCATGGCGAGCGCCGGGCCGGGGTCGATCGCCAGCACGCGGGCGCGCGGGTATGCCGCGAGCACCACCGCGCCGTGCCGCATCCCCGGCACGCGCATATCGGCGACGTACGGCTTCGCGCCGACGGCGTACTCGAGCCCGCGGTAGCGCGGCTCGGCCGACCCGACGCCGCGTCCGCCGCCATCGGCGCGGCGTTGCCCCTTGCCGAAGTGCTCGTGCCGGCGCGGCTCGGAGCTCGCGAACGCGCCGCCGGCTTCCCACGCCTCGCCCGCCGTGCGGATCGCGTCGAAGATGCGCTGATACCCGGTGCAGCGGCAGATGTGCCCGGCGAGCGCGTGACCGACCGCGTCGCGGTCGCCGGTCTTGCCGCGCTCGAGCAACGACGACGCCCGCACCATGATCCCGGGGGTGCAGTAGCCGCACTGCACCGCGCCCTCCTGCACGAACGCGCGCGCCAGCAAGGCGCGCTCGGCCTCGGGGATCCCCTCCAGCGTCACCACCGCGCGGCCCGCGACCTCGGTCGGTTTCTTCAGGCAGGCCAGCGCCGGCCGCCCGTCCACGAGCACCGTGCAGCAGCCGCACACGCCCTGCGGTGCGCAGCCGTCTTTCGCCGAGGTCACGCCGCACTCCTCGCGCAGCACCTCGAGCAGGTGCATCCCTTCCTCGTACGGCACGCTGGTCTGGCGGCCGTTGAGGGTGAAGGTAACCGTCGGCATTCGCGTCCTCTCGCGTCGCGCCGCGAACGTACAGCGCTCGAGCCCGCCACCGGCATTCTAGCGCCCGCACCGCCGGCCCCGGCCGCACGACGACGCCGGCCGCGTGCTCTATCCTTTCTGCGAGGGAGATCGAATCGCCATCGACCCGCGGCGCCGCCATCGCTGTGGATGCGCTCTCGCGTTCGCGCGCGTCCTCCTCGCCTCGACCGCGCTCGCGCAAGAGCCACCGATCGCGGTCAACCCCAACCGCCCGACGTTCGCCACTCCGGCGCGCACCACCCAGTTCGGCGTCGCCGAGCTCGAGTTCGGCGTGCAGCAGTCGTACCTTCATCAGGGGCGCACGGCGCTCAGCTCGCCGACGCTGCTCAAGCTCGGCGTCGCGACCGACTTCGAGTTTCGCATCTCGACCAACGGCTTTCTCGACCTCGGCGCTCCGGGAGCGGCGGCGGTGACCGGCGCGGCCGACTTCGCGCTCGGCGCGCAGTGGTGCTTCGCGCGGCGGGCGCTCGCCGGCGCGGACTGGGCCGTGCAGGCGACGCACAAGTTCGCCACCGCGTCGTCGCGCCGCGGCCTCGGCAGCGGCGCCGCCGACACCACGCTCGGCCTCTTCGCCAGCCGCGACTTCGGGCCGAACCACGTCGACGTCAACGCGCTGTACAGCTGGCTCGGCGTCCCCGCCACGGCCGGCGGCGGCCACGCCGGCCAGCCGGCCGGTACGGTCTCGGTCAGCCATGAGCTCAGCGACAACTGGTCGTTCGGCGGCGAGCTGTACGCGATCGGCGGCACGCCGCACAACGAGCGGGTGGTGTCCAACCTCTGGTACGTCGCGTACCAGCCGTTTGGCCGCCTCGTGCTCGACACCGGCGTCGACGTCGGACTCACCCGCGGCGCCGAGCGCGTCTCGCTGTTCGCGGGCCTCACCTGGGGGATCGGGCGCTTCCTCCGCCCGCACTCGCTCAGCCGAACTCGACCGAGCGCCTGGTGAGCGAGCCGCCCCAGAAGCCGGTGATCGGGAAGCTGACCGGGCCCGAGGCGCCGCCCGCGGCTCCGAGCGCCACGGCGAGCGGCACGAAGTGCTCGCGCGTCGGCAGCGCCAGCTCCACCGCCGGGGCGCGCCGCTCGTAGTCGAGGATCGCGTCCACGTCCCGCCGGGCGATCGCCTCGGCCACCCACGCGTCGAACTCCGCCGCCCATGCCGGCGTGACCGGGTCACGCCGCCGGTCCCAGGCGCGCAGGTTGTGGGTGAGGAATCCGCTGCCGACCACGAGCACCCCCTCGCGGCGCAACGGCTCGAGCGAGCGCCCGAGCGCAAACAGCACCGGCGCCGCGAGCGTCGGCAGCGAGAGCTGTAGCACCGGCACGTCGGCGTCCGGGTACATCGCCACGAGCGGCACATAGGCGCCGTGGTCGAGCCCCCTGGCCGGCTCCTCGGCGACCGGTTGCGACAGCGAGAGGAGGTCCCGCACCCGCCGCGCCAGCTCGGGCGCGCCCGGGGCTGGGTAGGTCACGGTGTAGCAGCGCTGCGGGAACCCCCAGAAGTCGTAGACCAGCGGCACGGGGCGGACGGCACCCAGTGTGACCGGCCGCTGCTCCCAGTGCGCCGAGACCATCAGGACCGACCGCGGTCGCGGCAGGACGTCCGCCCAGCGGCGCAGCTCCCCGACCCACGCCTCGTCGTCGAGCAGCAGCGGCGAGCCGTGCGCCAGGAAGATCACCGGCATCGCCCCGGCCGCTTCCGGCCTCGTCTCGCTCGCTTCGCTCATGGCCCCTCGCTCCTCACGCTGACACCAACCGCCGGCGTCACGGATTTCATCCGGTCGCTCGCCGCCCGCGAAGCGCCGGCAGGTGCGCGCGGGCACGATAGGACATAATGAGCCGATGAGCTTGGCACCGGCCGCAGACGCTCCCGCGCTCGTGATCGAACCCCGCCCGGGGTGGCGGGCGTTCGACCTCGCGGAGTTGTGGGCGTACCGCGAGCTCCTCTACTTCCTGGTGTGGCGCGACATCAAGGTGCGCTACAAGCAGACGGTGCTCGGCGCGGCGTGGGCGATCCTGCAGCCGCTCGCGACCGCGGCTGTCTTCACCCTCTTCTTCGGGCGGCTCGCCCATATCGCCTCGGACGGCCTCCCCTACCCGATCTTTTCGTACGCCGGCCTGCTGGTGTGGACGTTCTTCGCGCAGGGGCTCACCCAGTCGTCGGCGAGCGTCGTCGGCTCGGCCAACCTGATCACCAAGGTGTACTTCCCCCGCCTCGTGATCCCGCTCGCGGCGGTGGTCGCCGGCCTGCTCGACCTCGCCGTCGCGTCCCCGCTGCTCCTCGTCATGATGGCGTACTACAAGGTCTGGCCCGGCGTCGCGGTCGTCGGCCTGCCGCTCGTGCTCCTCCTCGCCCTGCTCACCGCCGTCGGGGTCGGGCTCTGGCTCGCCGCGCTCAACGTCGAGTACCGGGACGTGCGCTTCGTCGTCCCGTTCCTCGTCCAGCTCTGGCTGTTCGTGACCCCGGTGATCTACCCGGCCAGCGTCGTCGCGCCGCACCTCGAGAGGTTCGGCGTGCCGGGCTGGGTTCTCGGCCTCAACCCGATGGCCGGAGTGGTGGAGGGGTTCCGCTGGGCGATGCTCGGTCACGGCGCCGCGCCGGTCCACCTGATCGCGGCCAGCGCCGCCGTCGCGCTCGTCCTGTGCGTGACGGGCGCGCTCTATTTTCGCAGCGTGGAGCGGGAGTTCGCCGATGTGGTGTGAGCCGGCCGCGTCCTGCTCCGGGGCGCCGCGATGAGCGCTCCGGCGATCCGCGTCGAGGAGCTCGGCAAGCGCTACCGCATCGGCGAGCGGGTGCGCTACAAGTCGCTGCGCGAGAGCGTGTCGAACGTGGCCCGCCGGGCGCTGCGCGGTGAGCACCGCCCGCACGACGCGGTCTGGGCGCTCAAGGACGTCTCGTTCGAGGTTCAGCCCGGCGAGGTCGTCGGCGTGATCGGCCGCAACGGCGCCGGCAAGAGTACGCTGCTCAAGATCCTCTCCCGCATCACCGAGCCGACCGAGGGTCGCGTCGAGCTGCACGGCCGTGTCGGGAGCCTCCTCGAGGTGGGCACCGGTTTCCACCAGGAACTCACCGGCCGCGAGAACATCTACTTGAACGGCGCCATCCTCGGCATGAAGCGCGCCGAGATCGAGCGCAAGTTCGACGAGATCGTCGCGTTCGCCGAGATCGAGCGCTTCCTCGACACCCCCGTCAAGCACTACTCCACCGGCATGTACCTCCGCCTCGCCTTCGCGGTCGCCGCCCACCTCGAGCCCGAGATCCTCCTCGTGGACGAAGTGCTGGCCGTCGGCGACACTGCGTTTCAGAAGAAGTGCCTCGGAAAGATGGGTGACGTCGCTCGCGGCGGCCGGACGGTCCTCTTCGTCAGTCACAACATGACAGCGGTGAATCAGTTGTGTAGGTCGGCCGTGTGGCTCGACGAAGGAACGATTGCCCACGTTGGTGCGGTCCAGGAGGCCGTCCAACGCTACCTGAGCTCCGGGGAAATGGAAGGGGCGGAGAAACGATGGGCGGAGGGGAGCCGCGCGCCGGGTAATGACAGGATCTCCGTTCAAGCCGTGCGGGTGGTCACCGAGGACGGAGTCCTCACCAACAGGTTCGATCGAGAATCGCCGTTCTGCTTTGAAGTCGAGTACCGTCTCCTGAGCGAAGTCCTCAGTATGCAAGTCGGTTTCTGGCTGCAGAACAGCGAAGGGGTCGTCGTCTTCGTCGGCGGCGATGCCGAGAACCAGGACTATTCCGGACGCTCCCGTCCGGCTGGAAGATACCTCAGCCGCGCCTTGCTTCCCGGCGGCCTGCTCAATTCCGGAACTTATTACCTCTCTCTCGGCGTCGATATGCCGGTCGGAGCCAATGTGATCATGCGGGACCAGGTCATCCGGATCGACCTATCGCAGCGAACGATTCCGCGGCATAGTGCCCACGCCAGCTGGCGTCCACCGGGCGTCCTTTGTCTCTCGCTTCCCTGGGAGATTCGACAGCTCGGTGAGCGCTAGCGATTGACGTTCGGTTATGGCAGGATAGGTTCTTGGCACAAGTCACACTGATCGACCCAGCAGGATGGCAGGGGGCGGCGGCTGGTCAGAGGCCTTACCCCAACATCGGAATCGCGTTCCTCATACCTCCGCTTTTGCGTGCGGGCCATAGCGTCGAGGTTATCGACTTGAACAACGAGACGCTCTCCCAGGTTGAAACCATTGACAGGATTGTTGCCCTCCGACCCGACGTCGTCGGTTTCTCTGTCAAGACCGCAACAATGAAATCATCGCGCCTCTTGGGAAGATCAATCCGCCCCCTTCTCCCCGAGACCAGGATCATCCTCGGTGGCCCTCATGCCACACTGTGCGGGTCCGACCTCATCCACGAGGGGTGGGTCGATGCGGTCATGGCCGGTGAGGGGGAGGAGCGGATTGCGGACGTTGTCGACCACCTGGTCAACCGTGACGCCCCGGCGAGCGTTGACCATTCGGTGGAACATTCTGGACCTCCCGAGAAGCTGTTTGTGAGGAGCCCCGCTGTTGCCGATCTAGATACCCTAGCCTACTCCGAGTACGGCGCCTTCCCTGCGTCTGTTCAGGCTTTCCTTTCAACCGGCTACCCGCTGATCACGAGTCGTGGTTGTGTGTTCGGCTGCACGTACTGCAGCGTCCCGACAATTAGTGGCCGATGCTTTCGGCGGCGAGCTCCGGAGCGGATCGTGGCCGAGCTGACCTGGGCCCGCCGACGCTGGGGGATCGTGAGCTTTGAGCTCATCGACGACTCCTTCAACATCGATATGCGGCATTCCAAACGGATCTGCCAAGCGCTCATCGAGGCCGACCTCGGTCTACGCTGGACCTGTCCCAACGGTATCCGTGCTGACCTGATCGACGAAGAACTCGCCAGTTTGATGGCGTCGGCGGGCTGTTGGATGGTTATGCTCGGCGTGGAGCATGCGGACCCTGGTGTTCTCCGAGCAGCCAATAAGGGTGAAACGCTCGGCGACATCGAGCGTGGCATTCGCTGCCTTCAAAGAGCCGGGATCGAGGTTGGCGGATATTTCATCATTGGCCTACCAGGGGACTCTCTCGCCGCGACGCAGGCGTCGATCGATTTCGCTGCACGCCTCGGCATCGTTCCTCGCTTCAACATGCTCGTCCCCTATCCAGGGACCGCGTTATGGTCCTGGGTGCAGCGCCACGGCCGCCAGCTGGCCGACATCGAGGACGGCATGCACTTTGCGGCTGGGGGAGCTCTGCTACCAACCTTCGAGACCCCGGAGTTTCCCGCGCGCGATCGCATCCGAGCCTGGGCTATGGTCCATACGAAGACCCGGCGCTTCGACATGATCCTGCCCACGACCCGCCGCCGGTGGCTCGATCCTCTGCGGAAGCTCGATCTCGTGTTTCGCTATGACCGGCGCAACCTCCGCTCTGCGGTGGTGCACACGATTCGCCGATCGCTTGGCCGCCCGGAACGGACGCCGCAACGGATTGACCGCCTTGCCTCCATACCCGGCGACGAGCCGGAGTCGCGTCATGCTGCGAGTCCGGACGCTCCACTGCGGCCGGGAGAGGGATTTCTCGGTGCACCGCGGAGGCTGAGGATTCTCGTCGTCTCGAATCTCTTCCCGCCGGATGTCGTCGGCGGCTATGAGATCGCATGTAGCGAGGCTGTCGAGGGTTTGCGCGCTCGCGGGCATCAGGTATCCGTGCTGACGAGTTGCTTCGGAATCGCGCCGCTTGTCGAGGAGCCGTCGATCCGCCGCGCACTCACTGTGGATCTCGGCTGGGAACGCACGCCGGGTTGGCGCTACGTGCTCAAGCTGCTGCGCAAGGAGCGCGATAATCGGCTTGCTTTTCGGCGGCGTCTGAGCGCTGGGCCGTTCGATCTCGTATTTTTTTGGAACCTCCGCTTTCTGTCCGTATCGCTTCTCGACATCGCGCTGGAAACGGGCGTACCATTCGCCACCTACGTTTTCGATGACTGGATGGCCTCCATGGCGAGCGATGACGCCTGGCTTGCTTGGCTGCGGCGTCGACCGTCCAGATTCCTCAAAGCCCTCTTGAAGCGAGGTGTCGTGGCCTTGGCACCTGTTCCGTACAAGCGTGCTGATCCGTCCTGCCGCAGCTGGCCGAATTCGATCTTCGGGAGCGACTACCTGCGCCAGAGGGCGCTTTCCGCCGGGACTGCGGAGGCGAACACACCTGTGATCTACTGGGGAATCGACACGGCCAAATTCTCCCCGAGCGACCCGCAACGTCGGCCACCGAGCCGCCTGCTCTATTGCGGCCAGGTCACGCCGGCCAAGGGCGTCCACACCGTCGTCGAGGCGTTTGCCATCTTGACCCGTGACGGCAGGTGCCCAAACCTGCAACTCACTATTGCCGGCGGATCGACGCAGGCGGAATATCTCGGGGAGCTGAAGGCCCGGGTTGCGTCCGCTGGCCTGGGAGAGCGCGTCAGGTTCACCGGGTTCCTCGCTCGGGACCGTTTGGCGGCCTTGTATCGTGAGCACGACATCCTGATCTTCCCTTCAGTCTGGGAAGAGCCTTTCGGCATTGCTTTCCTTGAGGCGATGGCCAGCGGTCTGGCAGTCGTCACGACGGCGACGGGAGGAAACTCGGAGATCACCATTCCCGGAACCAATGCGCTGGTCTTTCCCCGGGGAGATGCCGAAGGCTGCGCTCGGACGGTGGCGCGGCTGATTGATGAGCCTGAATTGTACGCCGAGATCGGGCGACATGCGCGTGCCTTTGTCGTTGAGCGGCACAGGTTCAACGACACTCTCCTGAGGATCGAACAGCACTTGCTCGCGCTGGCGCCGGTCGCGGGCGGTGCCGGCGAGTTCACGCCGGGACCCGCGCGCCGATGAGGGGCGGGCGATGGCGTCGGCGGAGATCGGGACGCCCCTACGGCGCAGCCCCGGCGCCAGTAAACGGCACCACGCTCTCTGGGTCTACCGTACCGCTGGAAAGCGCGACGTCCGATCGGCGAGCCGCCGGGGAGTCGGCAACTTCCCTTCTCAGGGCGGGGATGAAAAGACACTGATGGTGCTCCTCCCAGAAACGGTCCTGACGTTCTCGTTGACGTGACGCCGCTCGCGGTCGGCTCGCGTTGGCAGGGGATCGGCACCTACATCGTGAGCCTGGCGCGAGCGCTGGCGGCCCTCTCCGAGGATGAGCGGTAGGGGTTGTCGATTGCGGCGCTGGTCGAGTGGCGGAGCGGCGTTCCGGTCCTTGCCCCGCTCGACGAGGCGGCGGACGGCGTGGCGGTGTGGGAGGGAGCGGCGTACAGCGCGCGGCTGTTCGTCCGGGGCGGAGGTTCGAGCTGCGGCGCGCGGCGCCGCGCCTGATTCACCTCACCGAAGCGATCGGCATGCCAATCCTCCCCGCTTGCCCGAGGATCGTGACCTGCCACGACCTCATCCCCTTGCTCTTCATCGAGTTCTACGCCCGGCGCCGGCCTCACCTCGCCCGACTCCGCCGCCTGCCGCAAGAGCTTGTCCGCTACCACGGCGCGCGCCGGATCGTCGTCGTCAGCGAGACGACGAGGCACGATCTCCACCGCCTTCTTGGTGTACCGGAGGCCAACATCGACGTCGCCCTCCTCGGCATCGACGCGGCGACGTTCCAGTCGCACCCGGAGCCGGAGGAGAAACCCGCACTGGAGCGAGAGTATCAGCTCGACCGCACCTACGTGCTCTACGTCGGCTCCGGCGACCCGCGCAAGAACCTGCCTTTCCTCGTCGAGGCGTTCGCCGCCAACGGTCTCGCAGGCCCCACGGTGGTTGCCTTGGCGGGAGCGCTTCACGCGGGGCATCGGCCCGCGGTCGAAGATGCGATCCACTGGTGCGGGCTCCGGGGCGAGGGTGATGTCTAGGCGGGACGGGCGTCATCCGGTTAGGCTGGGCTCAAGTCGCCCGACACGCTCCCCCGGCCGGCCGGGCGATCGAGGCCGGCTGTGCGCCCGGCGTCTCCCTGGAAGCGCTCGCCGGGAAAGGGTATTGTGCCTCGGCGTCGAGCCCGCCGAGGCGGTGGTGAGGTCGGTGTCCGAGCACAGCGCGATCGAGGTCCGCGTTGACTTCTTCCCGGCCGTGAGCCTACTCGCGTGCGATCTCTTCTGGCCCTAGACGTCCTCGAGCACGCTTCCGACCCACGGGCGCTCGTCGCCGAGGTCTTGCGCGTGCAGGTGCTGGGCGGTGTGGCCGTCCTTCAGACCGCGATCGACCGACGCGAGTTCGCCACGCCGTTCGGCGAGCGGGGCGACCTATTTGATGACCTCGAACATCTCTTCCTGTTCACCGACGACGCACTTGGCCGGCTCGCAGCGGGCGCCGGCCCGCAGGTCGTCTCTCAGGCGGAGCGTGTGTTCGTCGGCGGGGAGATCTGCGTGTTGGGCAAGCCGGGCTGATCGCCGCACGCCCGATGTCACGGACAGGCGGCGGTTTCTCCTCGGTGCCGCCGCAGACTACACTACTGCCGTGTCGGCGACCGAACGCTCAGCGACTCTCGCGCATGACCGGGGGGCGAGACCGAGCCGCTCCCGCGAGGTGATCGCGTCGGGCGGATTGCGGATCGGCGTGTTCGGGGTCGCGGGCGGCGATTGGATCGCCGGCGGCCGGCACCTCGTGAACCTGCTCGCAGCGCTCCGTGCCGCGGACCCGCGCGCGGTCGAGACGTTCCTGGTCAACCCTGACGACCGGTTGCTCGCGGACCTCGGCGAGCTCGATCTCCCGACTGCAGGGATCGTCAGGTACGCCCTCCCTCGGCGTCGGACGCCGAGGAGCGTGCTCAACTCCGCGGCGCGGCGCATTCTCTCGCTCGATCCCACGGCCGACCGCGAGCTCGCCGCTGCTGGAGTCCGGGTTGCGTTCGGCAACGTGCTCCCGTACCGCCTCCGCCGCGTCAAGACGGTCTCGTGGATCCCCGACTTGCAGCACGTCCACCTCCCGGATCACTTCAGCGAGGACGAACGGGAGCGGCGTTCCGCAGCGTTTCGCCGCTGCATGGCCGTCTCGGACCGTGTCGTGGTCACCAGCGCGAGCGTGCGTGACGACCTCGCCCGACTCGCGCCGGCGCACGCCGCCAAGTGCGTGGTGTTGCATCCGGCGAGCGCCTTCCCGGCGGCCGTGTATCGGGCGGACCCGCGTGAGGTGGTCGCCGCGTACCGGCTCCCCGAGAAGTTCTTCTACCTGCCCAACCACTTCTGGACCCACAAGAACCACGCGGCGGTCCTGGAAGCGGTTCGCATCTTGAGAGACCGCGGCCAGCGAATCGTGGTTGTCATGACCGGGATTGCGGCGGATTTCCGTGCGCCGGGCTACCCGTCCGAGTTCTTCAGGAGAGTTGCGGAGCTCGGTTTGCGCGAGCAGCTCATCTACTTGGGCGTTGTCCCGCGCCGGCATGTGGCAATGCTCATGAGACAGTGCCTCGCAGTGGTCAACCCGTCTCTGTTCGAAGGGTGGGGTTACTCGGTAAGCGAGGCAACCGCTCTCGGCCGCCCTGTCATCCTGTCCGACATTCCCGTCCACCGCGAGCAGAACCCACCGACTGCCTCCTTCTTCCCACCTGACGATAACGGAGCGCTCGCAGCTGCTCTCGACACCGCCTGGAACGACTTCCAGCCGGGGGAGGACCCCCAACGCGCCGCATGCGCGAACGAGGCTGGAGCCCGGAGAGTCCGTGAATACGGGGAGCTCTTCATCAACATGTTGCAGGAGCTCCTGGGCGAGACGCCGAATCGGACAGTCCTCACTCCTCGCTCGGGGTGATCCACGGCTGATTTCGGAGCAGCCGGCGGATCGCGGCCGCGAGGATGCGCAGCATCCGTGGGCGCGGGCGGCGGGGCGCCAGGGCCAGAAGGTCGAGGGTGCGCCGCCACCGTGACGTTCCCGCGTCGGCGAGGACACGGGCGACCACGAGGTGGCGGTCGAGTTCCTGCAGACGCCTGCGACATGGCGTCCGGAGCGTCTCAAAACCCTCGAGCCGCGAGAGCTTATCGAGGGCTCGCCGGTACTCGGCAAAGAACGCTTCGGGCCGACTCGCCGTTTTCGAGGCTGGATGCACCCTAAACGCCGCGATGATCGCGGGGGCGTAGGCGATGCGTGGATAGAGCGCGAAATAGCGAATATACATTTCCATGTCGAAGTAGTAGTGGAACGCGGGATCAGGTCCGCCGCAACGGAGTACGTTCTCCCGACGCAGCCAGATCGCAGGCTGGAGCATCTCGACGCCGAGGTCGCCGCGGAGAATCTTCCGGGCGTCCATCTCGCGACTCCGGCGCGACACCGGAGCCACGACATCCCCGACGACGAGGCCACCGCCACCGATGGCATCGACATCCGCGCGCATCGCCTGTGCCACCACGGCAAGTGCACCCGGCTGAAGCACGTCATCCGAATTGATCCAGTTGAAGATCTCGCCGCTGGTTCTGGCGAGACCTTTGTTGATTGCTTCGGCCTGGCCTCCGTCAGGCTCGCTCACCCACCAGCTGAGCCATCGCTGGTACTTTTCGATGATCGCGACGCTCTCGTCACGGCTCCCACCGTCAACGACCACGTACTCAAGGTTGGGGTAGCCCTGGAGTAGCACCGAGCGGATCGTCTCCTCGAGGAACGTTGCCTGGTTGAACGACGGCGTCACGACCGCAATTGCGGGCCATGGTCGCCCATCCGGCATCGCCGCCGGGAGTTGCGCCCCCCCCTCGACCCAGGGCCATCCCGACCCCCTCTTGTCGGGCGACGGCAACTCGTCGAGGGTTGGACAACGCATGTGCTCATCTCATCCCACCTCGAGCTTCTGGTGCCGTTGCGGCTTTGTCAAGCTCACCCAGGCGCCCGAAGACGCATTCGGTGAGTGGCAGGTCTCCAGGGACCGGCCATCCCGCCTGAGCCTGCGGAACGTGAGAACATGACAGGCATGTCAACGCGGGGGGCTGCTGATGGGGCGGTGGTGAGGATGCTCGGGCTGCGGCCAGGCCGGCCGATGATGCTGACCGACAGGGGCATGGCGTGAGGAAACCGTCCGTCAAAGCCCATCAGCCCCGGCTCACGGTCGTTTCGAGCGGCAACTTCGCGCGCGGGTACGGCGGCGTCGCGTATCTGGCGGAGGCCTTGCACACACGGGGTGCAGCGGTTCAGGTCATCGCCCCCATTCCGCTCGACCAGATGGACGACGTCCGGCGGTTCGCCTTCCCCACTAGGAGCATCTATTCGACGACTCCGAGGTCGTCATGGCTGTCCCGGCGGATGTTTCATCTCGAGCTGGCACTTACCGGTGTCTTTCGCGACACGGCCTGGATCTTTTCCGACTTGAGCTTCTTCCGTGAGGCGGTTGCCATCCGTCGCCTGCGCCAGCGCTCGAAGCTGATCCATTACTGCACCGAGCTCCTCACCCCTGAGGAGTTCCCGCGTCTGCGTAACACGAACTTCTACGCCAAGCACGCGGGCGTCCCTGACCTGATCATCGACGTCAACCAGGCTCGCGCCGCCAGACGGCGCGAGCGGTTTGGCCTCCTGCAGGAGATCCTGGTGCTCCCGAACACGCTGCCACTGTCCGAGATCCCTCGACCCGCTCCTTCGGGAACGCTGGCGCGGCTTGCCGGCGGCGAACTCCCCGAAGGCACGCCTGTGCTCCTGTACGCCGGCGGGACCCACGCGGGCGCAGCGCTCGACAGCATCGTCACCGCCGTTGCCGGGCTCGACCGACCGGCGTTCTTCCTCGCCTTCTGCCACAGCGAGCTGGCCGACGACGTGGTTCGGTTCAGGGACATGGTGAACGACCGTCTCGGGTCTCGTCGGGGAAGGGTCTGTCCGGCGGTGCCACGACAGGCCCTTCTGGCGTGTATGCACGAGGCGACGGTGGGTCTGGTCACCTACCCCTACTCGGCGGCACCGTCGTGGAACCAGCTCCACTGTGCGCCGACCAAGGCGTACGAGTGCATCGCGACAGGTCTTCCGATCGCCGCGTCCGCCAACCCTTCGCTGCAGGCGCTTGTCGCTGACCGCGCCGTCGGCGCCTGTGCCGCCGACGACAGCCCTGCAGCCCTGCGTGACGCGATCGGGCAGTTGCTCGCCCAGCCCGCACGGCTACGTGCAATGTCGGAGCGAGCGAAACGCATGTTCGCCGAGGAGCTCTGCTTCGAGCGTGCCTCTCTGCCTGTTGTGAATCGAATCCTGGCCACACTCGATGGCATCCCTCAGTGAGGCGGAAGGGTCATACGAAACCCGTTGAGTGCGCGTTAGAAGTTCCGAATGGACGCTTGGGAAGCTTTACGATCCAGTCCGACGTGCATGCCCCACTTGTCAGTGGCGCAGCAGTTGGCTGCGAGCAAGCATGGGACCATTTGAGGAGAATTGGTGTGCCCACGCTCCAGCGCACGATTGTGAGAGAAAAGGACCATAACGTCGCCGTACGAAGCTTTTCGCGCAGGAGATCCGCCGTTTGGCCAGGTCAGATGCAAACGCGTCCTGGGTCGGTGGGAATGACTCATCACCCTCTGAATGGGAGCGCCTCGAAAGAGCCCTGATCGGTTTGCCATACCGCTTCACCGTGCATAAGCCGCAAGAGCCGGGCACCCATCCGGCACTCTCGCGGCGCCTGCTGATTCCCGCAGATGGTGTCCTTGAAGCGGGCCTCGATTCAGGGGGACGCTGACTCCCTGCTATCGCTTTCACCTTGCCAGCGCCGACCATCCGGGAACGTTCTTCATGTCCGTTCTGAGGGAGTTTCGCGGTTCGGAGCGCCGAGCCTGACTCGGGCGGAGGCCGGCAGGGTGCGGGGATCTGGCGGACCCCTCAAGACATTGCACCTCGGCCCAGGATGCGCAGAGCTCTCGACTTGTGGGAGAAGTGGTGAAGCCCGTGGAGTTCGTTCCCAATATCCCGGTGGGCCGGGATTCCGAGACCTGCGGGGCGCCGCCGAGGGGGCCGCGGCGGTTGCAGGGACGAGCCTGCTTATCCGTACGAGCGGTCATCTCCAGACACTCCTCGACGACGCAACGCTTGGAACCACGCTCGAACGACGATGCGGTCGCGCAGAATCGACGCCCCGAGCCGGGCGGGCAGCCAGGCGAGGTGGGCGGCCATCCGCAGCCGGGTGGCGTGCCGCCAGGTGACGAGCAGGCGGTTGCGCTCGTACACGAGGCGGCGCTCGCGCGGGTCGTCGCTCGCGATCGTGGCGCCGTGCCGGTGCCGCACGGTCGCATCGCCTACCACGAGGAGACGGCGGCCGGCCCGCAGACGCAGGCAGAGGTCCACGTCCTCCCAGTAGTAGGGCGCCAGGCGCTCGTCGAAACCGCCGATGCGGAGGAAATCGTCGCGGCGGACGGCGATGGCAGCGCCGGTCAGGAACGGTACGTCCCAGACGCCGCTTGTGGGCAAAGCGTCCTGCCGCGCGTCGAGGACGCCGCGCCGCCACTGGAGCCGACTCCCGCTCTCGCTGCGACTGAGCCGCTCACTCCAGACGTTGGGCCCGACCGCGGCGACCCCCGGGTCGTCGAGGACGTGCTCGAGGGCCGCCACGGTCGTCGGCTCGAACTCGAGATCGTCGTTGACGAACAACAGCCGGCGACCGCGTGCCGCGCGCGCGCCGGCGTTGCACGTCGGCGCGAAGCCGCGCCGCCCGGTATGAGCGATCGTGCGAGCATGCGCCGAAACGTCACTCGCGCCGTCAAGGGCCACGTTATCGGCGACGACCACGAGCTCACCGTGGCGGTCGAGTGACGCCACGAGCGCCGGCAACGACCGCCGCAGGTTGGGCCAACCCGCACGGGTCGGCACGATGACACTCCAGTCGTCGCGGGGCGCCGTTTCCATGGCCTCGGACCATCGTATCCGTCCGGCGGCCGACCGTCCAACACGATCGTATCGGACTCAGGCGTCCACGGCGGAAGCGGGCTCGCGACGTTCGAACGTGAGCGCGCCGCCGGCGGCGCCGAGGCGGACGGTGTCGCTGTCGGCCACCTCGCCGGCGAGGACCATGCGGGCGAGCGGATCCTGCACCAGGCGCTGGATCGCGCGCTTGAGCGGGCGCGCGCCGAAGTCCGGGTCGTACCCCTCGCGAGCGAGCAGGTCGAGCGCCTCCTCCGAGGCCTCGACCGTGATCCGGCGCTCGGCCAGCAGCTGGTTCAGGCGCGAGAGCTGGATGCCGACGATCGCGCGCATGTGCTCGCGGCCGAGCCGGTGGAAAACCAGCACCTCGTCCACGCGGTTGAGGAACTCCGGCCGGAAGTGCGCCTTGAGCTCGCGCTGCACCAGCTCGAGCATGCGCGAGCGGTCCCCTTCGGTGAGCTGGGCGATCACGTCCGAGGCGATGTTCGACGTCATGATCACCACGGTGTGGCGGAAGCTGACGGTGCGCCCCTTGCCGTCGGTGAGGCGGCCGTCGTCGAGCAGCTGCAGCAGGACGTTGAACACGTCCGGGTGCGCCTTCTCGACCTCGTCGAGCAGGACGACCGCGTACGGCCGCCGCCGCACCGCCTCGGTGAGCTGGCCGCCCTCGTCGTGGCCGACGTACCCGGGCGGGGCGCCGATCATGCGCGCCACGGCGTGCTTCTCCATGTACTCCGACATGTCGAGGCGGACCATCGCGTGCTCGTCGTCGAAGAGGAACTCGGCGAGCGCGCGGGCGAGCTCGGTCTTGCCGACGCCCGTCGGTCCCAGGAAGAGGAACGAGCCGACCGGGCGGTTGGGGTCCTTCAGGCCGGCGCGCGCGCGCCGCACCGCGGTCGCGACCGCGACCACCGCCTCGTCCTGGCCGACGACGCGGGCCCTGATGCGGTCCTCCATCTCCAGCAGCTTGGCCTTCTCGCCCTCGAGCAGCTTGGCGACCGGGATCCCGGTCCAGCGCCCGACGACCTCGGCGATCGCCTCCTCGGTGACCTCCTCGGCGAGCAGCGTGCCGTGCGCCGCCTGGTGCGCCTTGAGCGCGTTCGAGGCGTCGGCGAGCTCCTTGTTGAGGCGGACCAGCTCGCCGTAGCGCAGCTGCGCGGCGCGCTCGAGGTTGCCGTCGCGCTCCGCCCGTTCGGCCGCTTCCCGGGCGGCCTCGGTCTCCTCCTTCGCCTTGCGGATGCGCGCGATGAGCTCCTTCTCGCGCTGCCAGGTCGCCTTCATCCCGGCGATGCGCTCCTTGCGCTCGGCGAGCTCCCCGTCGATCTCCGCGCGGCGCTCGGCCGAGGCCGCGTCCTTCTCCCTGGCGAGGGCGCGCTTTTCGATCTCGAGCCGGACGGTCGCGCGCTCGAGCTCGTCGATCTCGGTGGGGAGCGAGTCGATCTCGATGCGCAGCTTCGACGCCGCCTCGTCCACCAGGTCGATCGCCTTGTCGGGGAGGAAGCGGTCGGTGATGTACCGGTGGGAGAGCGTGGCGGCGGCCACGATCGCGCCGTCGGTGATGCGCACGCCGTGGTGCACCTCGTACTTCTCCTTGAGGCCGCGCAGGATCGCGATCGTCTCCTCGACCGAGGGCTCCCCCACCAGCACCGGCTGGAAGCGGCGCTCCAGCGCCGCGTCCTTCTCGATGTACTTCCGGTACTCGGACAGCGTCGTGGCGCCGATGCAGCGCAGCTCGCCGCGGGCGAGCGCGGGCTTGAGCAGGTTGGCGGCGTCGATCGCGCCCTCGGCGGCGCCCGCCCCGACCAGGGTGTGGATCTCGTCGATGAACAGCACGACCTCGCCGTCCGAGTCGACGACCTCCTTGATCACGGCCTTGAGGCGGTCCTCGAACTCGCCGCGGTACTTGGTGCCGGCGATCAGCGCGCCCATGTCGAGCGCCACGATCCGCCGGCGCTTGAGCAGCTCGGGCACGTCGCCGGAGGCCACGCGCTGCGCCATCCCCTCGGCGACCGCGGTCTTGCCGACGCCGGGCTCGCCGATCAGGACGGGGTTGTTCTTGGTGCGGCGGGTGAGCACCTGCATCACGCGGCGGATCTCGTCGTCGCGGCCGATGACCGGGTCGAGCTTGCCGGCGCGCGCCAGCTCGGTGAGGTCGCGGCCGTACTTCTTCAGCGCCTCGAGCTTGTCCTCGGGGTTGGCGTCGGTGACGCGGTGGGAGCCGCGCACCTCCTGGATCGCGCGCAGCAG
>JAJXUY010000207.1 GCA_021782525.1 Acidobacteriota bacterium
TGTCGGCGGAGGTCGCGGCGGCGTGCGGGACGCAGGTTTCCGTCCCGCTGCTCGAGCCGGTCGAGTCGCTCAACGTGGCGGCCAGCGCCGCGGTGATCCTCGCGTCGCTGGCGGGGGTTGCGGGCTCACCTATACTTGAATCGCAGTATCGGAAAGGGAGGTCGCGGTGATCCGACATCGTGACATCGAGCAGCTCCAGCAGCTCTCCCAGGCCCCCGGCAAGACGCTGACCGTGTACCTCGACGTCGATCAGACCAACGCCGCCAACCGCAAGCGCCAGTTCGAGACGCACCTCAAGGACATGCTCAAGCAGCTGCGGGCGGCGCACCCCGACGACGACGAGCTGACGCTCACCTGCGACGAAGCCGAGGAGATCCTCAGGACGATCGAGCCGACAGGGAAGACGCTCGTTCTCGCCCGCCACCGCGGGCTCGGGGTCACGTTCCGCAAGGTCATCCGCATCGCGCTGCCGTCGTTCTCCTACTGGAGCCACGGCGCGTTCCTCCGTCCCCTGCTCGAGGCGCTCGACGAGCACGAGCGCTTCGGCATCGTCCTCGTGGACCAGAAGCGGGCCCGCCTGCTCACCGTCTTTCTCGGCGACATCGAGGAGCACAGGGACCTGATCTCCCAAATTCCGCCCCGACCCGACTCGCCCACCAGCGACAAGCTGCGCTCGCAGTCGCGTATGGAGCGTCACCACGACGAGAGCGTGTCCGCTCACGTGCGGACGGTCGCGGCCGAGATCGCCCGCCTGCTCGACCAGCTCGAGGTGGACCGCCTGATCATCGGCGGCAACGTCGGCGTCGCCTCGGAGTTGGCCCGCGCGCTGCCGAAACGGTTGCGCGGCCGTCTCGTCGAGGTGCTGCCGATCCCCGTCACCGCCACCACCGACGACATCCTCGCGCGAGCGAGCGAGGTGCAGACCCGCATCGAGCGTGCCGAGGAGCTCGAGATCGTCCGCGATCTGCTCAAGGAAGTGCGCAAGGGCGGACGCGCGGTGGCGGGCCTTGCCGCCACCCTCGAGGCGATCAACGAGGGGCGGGTGTGGAAGCTCGTCTACCTGCAGGGCGCGGCGATCGAGGGCGGCGTGTGCCACGCCTGCCACATGCTCTTCGACCCGGCCGACGAGCGCTGCCCGGTGTGCGGCGGGAACCTCCAGCGTGAGCCGCACCTGGTGGACCGAATGGCGCGGGCGGTGCTCGACCGCGGCGGCCACGTGGAGATGGTGGACGGCCCCGCGGCCGAGGCGCTGCGCGCCGTCACCGAGGTCGCGGCGCTCATGCACTCATGACGGCCGGA
The DNA here is from genome assembly GCA_021782525.1 of Acidobacteriota bacterium. The sequence goes on from JAJXUY010000207.1 coordinate 1,300, forward strand.
CGCGGGGGGCCGGGCCGGCGCACCGCGGCCGGCGCGATGCCGGAGTGGCGAAATGGCAGACGCAGGAGACTTAAAATCTCCGGCCCGCAAGGGCGTAAGGGTTCGAACCCCTTCTCCGGCACCAAACCGCGCGGCGTGAATCGAGGAGGCGGCGCATGACCCGTCACAACATCCCGCTCGGGCGCGTGCTCGGGATCCCGATCGGCATCGACTACTCGTGGTTCCTCATCTTCGCCCTGCTCACCTGGTCGTTCGCCACCAGCTACTTCCCGGCCGAGTTCCCGCGCTGGGCGCCGGCTCTCTACTGGGCGACCGGCGCGGCCACGGCGATCCTCATGTTCGCCAGCGTCCTGCTGCACGAGCTCGGGCACTCGGTGGTGGCGCTGCGGTACAAGATCCCGGTGCGCAGCATCAACCTCTTCATCTTCGGCGGCGTGGCGACGATCGGCGCCGAACCGCCGTCCGCCGTGGCCGAGCTCCTCATCGCGGTGGCCGGCCCGTTCACGAGCCTCGTCCTCGCCGGCCTCTTCTGGCTCGCGAAGCCGCTCGCCGCCGGCGTTCCGCCGCTGTGGGGGCTGTTCAAGTACCTCGCCTACATCAATTTCGTCCTCGTGCTGTTCAACCTGATCCCGGCGTACCCGCTCGACGGCGGGCGCGTCTTCCGCGCCTTCGTCTGGGGCGCCACGCACAGCATGCGGCGCGCTACGGTGATCGCCGCCAACGTCGGGCGCTTCTTCGGCTTCGTCTTCATCTTCGTCGGCATGTGGCAGGTGTTCGCCGGCAACCTCGGCGGCCTGTGGACCGCGTTCATCGGCTGGTTCCTCGAGAGCGCCGCGACCTCGCAGGTGCAGCAGGCGGTGGTCCAGGACCTCATCGGCGGCCACACCGTCGCCCAGGCGATGGGCCGCAGCTGCGCCGCGGTCCCGGCCGAGATGACGCTGCAGCAGCTCGTGGACGACCACGTGCTCGGCAGCGGGCGGCGCTGCTTCCTCGTCACCCGCGGCCCCGACACGGTCGGCCTGATGACGCTGCACCGGCTGCGCGAGGTGCCGCGCTCCGAATGGGCGCGCACCTCGGCCGCCCAGGTGATGCTGCCGATCGACACGCTGCGCAGCGTCGGCCCGGACACCGGCCTGTGGGCCGCGCTGCAGGAGATGGACCGCGACGGGGTCAACCAGCTCCCGGTCGTGCGCGACAGGCGCATCGTCGGCATGCTGGCGCGCGAAGACGTGATTACGTTCCTGCGCACGCTGCAAGAGCTCGGCAAGTAGGCGTCGCGCCGCGCGCGGTTCGCCGTCAGAGCGCGTCTTGCCGGCGGAAGGCGACGTCGTAGACGTGGCGCGCCCAGCCGCGGCGGCCGAACTCCCGCCCTTTCCCGCCGTTCTCGCCGCCGAGCATCCACTCGCGCACCGGCACCGAGAACCCGGTCTTGCCGCGCGTGAGAACGGCAGGCGGGAGCCCGCCGGCCGGGCTGCGGGTGAGGAAGCGCTTGCGTTGGCCCGTCGCGTGCACCAGCAACGGCGCCACGTCGCGCAGTAGGTGGTGCTCGACCAGCGGCACCCGCACCTCGAGCGAGTGCGCCATGCTCGCCCAGTCGATATCGCGCAGCAGCTGGTCGCGCAGGTACTGGCACGACTCGAGCGCGACCATGCGCAGGAACGGCTGCCGCGGGTCGGGGTGAAGCGCCCGCTCGATCAGCCCGACCATGCCGAGGCGCTCGAGGCCCGCCCGCGCCGCCTCGGCCCCCATCAGCTCAGGCAGGTCCCACGGCATGAACACGGCGCGCTTGAGCAGGTAGGCGCCGGCGTAGCTGCCGCCGTACTTGAGGATCGCCCCGTGCTTCTGGCTGATGTGGGTGTTGTGCCTCGGGGTGAGCGCCACGTATGCCCGCTGCAGCGCGTCGGGGAGCCAAGGCAGCCGCGACGGGCCGCGCGCCAGCCGCACCATCGCCGGGACCTTGCGGAACGTCCCGTAGCCGCCGAGCAGCTCGTCGCCGCCGGTGCCGGAGAGCGCCACCTTGAGGCCGCAGCGCGCCGCCGCCAGACTGACGAAGTACGAGTTCACCGCGTCGGTCGTCGGCTGGTCCATCGCCTCGAGCACGCGGGGGAACTCCTCGGCGAAGTCGGCCCGTGTGATCCGCACCGTGCTGTGGTCGGTGCCGTAGTGGCGGGCGACCTCCTCGGCCAGCGGGGCCTCGTCGCGGCGCGTGCCTTGGTACTCGGTGAACGTCAGCGTCACGGTCTTGAGGTCCACCGCCCCCGCCTCGCGCGCCAGCGCGACGGTCGAGGTCGAGTCGCGCCCCGAGGAGAGGAACATCCCGACGCGGACGTCGGCCACGAGGTGGTGGCGCACCGACTCGAGGAACGCGCGGCGGAACCGTTCCTGCAGCTCCTCCTCCGTCAACGTCGGAGCGTGTTCGACCGCATCGGCGAGGATCGCGGGGATCGAGGCGAACGCCTCCGGCTCGCCGGCCCCGCGCTCGTCGACCCAGAGGTACGAGCCCGCCGGCACGGCGCGCACCGACTCGTACAGCGTGAACGGCTCCGGGACCGCGCCGCGCAGGAAGAACCCCGCCACGCCGGCCGGGTCCTGCCGGCCGCTCACCCGCCCGCCGGCGAGCAACGCCTTGACCTGCGAGGCAACGCGCGCGACGCCGCCGCCGGCGGCGAGGTAGAGCGGTTTGACGCCGTACAGGTCGCGGGCGAGCAGCAGCCGCCGGCTCGTCCCGTCCCACAGCGCGAACGCGAACATCCCGCGCAGCTCGGGCAGCATCGCCGTCCCGCGCGAGCGGTACGCCTCGAGCAGCACCTCGGTATCCGAGGACGTCGCGAAGCGGCGCCCCTCCGCCTCGAGTCCGCGCCGCAGCTCGCGGTAGTTGTAGATCTCGCCGTTGAACACGATCGCGCAGCTGCCGTCGGCCGACACCATCGGCTGCGCCGCGGCGTCGGAGAGGTCGATGATCGAGAGGCGCCGGTGGCCGAGGCCGACGCGACGGTCGGCGGAAAACCACTCGCCCCTCCCGTCCGGCCCGCGTACCCGCATCGCGTCGCGGACGGCGCGCAGCTCGGCGCGGTCCACCTCACCCGCGCGCGGGTCGTACGCGAAGATCCCGGCAAT
>JAJXUY010000208.1 GCA_021782525.1 Acidobacteriota bacterium
GCCCTGTACCTCGCGACCGGCGCCCGCGGCCTGGTGTGGGCGGACTCCTCCAAGCTGACGCTGTACGCTCTCTCCGGCTACTTCCCCAGCCTCAACCCGGGCGACCACGCCGGCTGGACCGTGCTGGGGTGGGGGTGGCTGCGTCTGGTAGGCGGCGACCCGATCGTCGCGGCGCACCGTCTCTCGGCGGTGTTCGGCGCGCTGGCCGTGGTGCTCGCGATGCTGCTGATCGTCGCCCGCACCGGCGACCGCCAGCGGGCGCACACGACGGCCGCGTTGCTGCTCGTCGCCCTGCCGATGTGGTGGGCCGCGACGGTGACCGAAACGTACACGGCCGCCGTTGCCCTCGTCTTGCTGGGCGGTGTCGTGCTCCTGGGGTCAGGGCGGGGGTGGAGGTGGTGGGTCGCCGGGGTGGCGTGGGGCCTGGCCCTGGCCTGTCACGCGATGGCGATCGTTCTCATCCTGCCGCTCGCCTGGGAAGCGGGGGGGCGAGCCGCGTGGCGTTTGCTGCCGGGCGCGGCCGTGGGCGCGGCGCCGGTGTGGCTCGCGCTCTTCGGCGGGGGGCCGCCCGACCCCCTGACATCGTTTGCCGCGAGCGGCCCGGCGACGTGGCGCTGGCACTGGGAGGCGTTCGTCGCGTTCGCCCGGGCCCCGCGTGGCCTCGCGGTCCTGGCCGCGATCGTCACCTACAGCCTCGGGCCGGTCGGCCTCGTCGCTTGGTGGCGGGGGCGGCGCGCGCCGCGGGGAGGGCTCGCCTGGGGCGTGCCGCTTGCAGCGCTCGCGGTGCTCCTCGCCACCTACGCGCCGTACCGCCTGCACCTGATGGCGATCTTCCTGATCGCCGGCGCGCTGATCGCGCTCCCCGTGCGCCTGGGTGCGGCCGGGAGGGCGGCGGCGGTGGTGGTCCAGACCCTGATCTACCTCGCCGTGCCGGCCGTGGTGACGCTCGCCGGCCGGCAGGACCTCGGCGTCCGGGTGCTGCCGTACCGCAACAACGCCTTCTACTTCCTCTGCCCGTTCAAGGGGCTGCCGGCCGTAGCCGCCGGCTGGGAACCCGCGGCGCTGCTCGACCCCGGCACGGAGCGCTATGTCGCCGCCCTCGGCGAGTGTGCACCGCCGAACGCCGCGGTCGTGGCCGACTTCAACCCCGGCGCGCCGTTGCGCCTCGCCCAGGTGGCGCGCGGCTGGCGTCCGGATCTCCAGCTTCGCCCCGTGGCCGTCGATGTCGCGCTGGGCAGCCGGGACCCCGTGGCGGCGCTGGCGGCCGAGATCCGCCGCGAGCTCGCGACACGTCCGGTCGTGCTCGCCGACACCTACGAGCCCTACTACCATCTCCGGGGGCTGGCCGCGACGTTCGATCTGCGGGCCTGCATGGTCGGCGCGCGGGTCGCAGCGGCGGACGCCGGGGCGACACCCCGGCCGACACCCGACTGAGGGCCCCTTCCGCGGCTCGCGGGGTGCGGCGGTCCGTGTCTTTTGCGGCCGTCCTGCAGTCCGCGGAGGGACCCCGCCGGTGTGCAGCGAAGGCGGCGCATATAATCCCCGAATGACGCGCGACCCGCGGGACGGGGGCGACTGGCAGGAGGTCACGCTCCAGCACGTGCGCGAGATCCGACGCTACAACGACTGGATCTTCTCCCACCTGCAACCGCACCTGGGCGGCCGCATCCTGGAGCTGGGGTGCGGCATCGGCACCTACTCTACCCGCCTGCGGCCGTTCGCGACACAACTAAGCTGCGTGGACATGGACCCCGGTTTCGTGAGACAGGTCAGAACGATGTTCGGCGGCGATCCCGGGGTGGCGGTCTCGGTGGGCACCGTCGGGGGAGGCCTGGAGTTCCCCCCGGGGAGCTTCGACGTCGCCGTTTGCCTCAACGTCCTGGAGCACATCGAGGACGACGCCGCCGCACTGCGACAACTCCGCTCATGGTTGGCGCCTGGAGGAAGGCTGGTCCTCCAGGTTCCCGGGCACCCCTTTCTGTACGGCTCGATCGACGAGGCGCTGGGTCACTGGCGCCGCTACACACGCTCCCGCCTCACCGACGCCCTGGAGCGCAGCGGGTTCGAACTCGAGACGCCACCTCGGCACCTCTACGTGCTGGCGGTTCCGGGCTGGTGGTGGTTCGGCCGGGTGAGGCGGCGGCGGATCGTGCCGGCAACCACGGTCCGGGTCGCGAACGCGACGGTCGTCCTCTCGCAGGCCCTCGAGCGAATCCTCCCTTGGCGGATGGGCCTGACGCTGGTCGCGGTGGCACGGGTTCCCGAGATGCGTGCGACGGCGTGAGGCGCGAGGTGGGGCCGACCCCCGACTGGGTCTTCACCCCCGCCGACCGTGCGGCGATGGCTGCCGCGCTGGTCGAGGCGGAAGTGGCGGCGGCGGCCGGTGACGTGCCCGTGGGCGCGGTGGTCTGCGCCCCCGACGGGACGCTGCTGGCGCGCGCCCACAACCGGCGCGAGGCCGAGCGCGACCCGACCGCACACGCCGAGATCCTCGCCCTGCGCGAGGCGGCCCGCGCACAGGGCAGCTGGCGCCTGGACGGGTGCACGCTGTACGTGACGCTGGAGCCGTGCGCGATGTGCGCGGCCGCCGCCGTCGCGGCCCGCCTGGCGTGCGTCGTGGTCGCGACGCCGGACCCGAAGGCCGGGTTCGCGGGGTCGCTCGGCAACCTCCTCGACGACCCCCGCCTCAACCACCGCGTCGCCGTGCGCACCGGCCTGAGGGCGGACGACGCGGCCGCGATGCTGGCGAGGTTCTTTGCAAAGTTGCGCGACCGCGGGTAGACTCTCGCTCCCGGTGCGGAGAGGTGCCGGAGTGGTCGATCGGGACGGTCTCGAAAACCGTTGACCCCTTTACGGGGGTCCGTGGGTTCGAATCCCACCCTCTCCGCCAGCAGGGGCTCGAGGTGAGCCGTGGATGCACCGGATTGACAGAACGAGCGATGATCGTGGCGCCGCGGAGAGGTGTCTGAGTGGCCGAAAGAGCACGCTTGGAAAGCGTGTGTACGGGTAACCGTACCGCGGGTTCGAATCCCGCCCTCTCCGCCATGCCATCGAGGTGTGCCGACGGCGTGCCCCACCCGGGGGCCCGCCGTGGGAAGCAAGGAGCCCGGGTCCCGCGCGACGGTGCCCCCCGAACCTCGTCAGGCCCGGAAGGGAGCAGCGATAAGGGGAACGCAACGGGCGCCGCGGTCCCCCCGGGCTCCTTGCTTCGCCACGGCGTGAACCCGTGGTCCGTGGATCGTGGTCAGTGGTCCGTCAGAGACAAGGCCGTCGTTATCGGACCACCGACCACTGACAACGGACCACGTCCTGGGGGGCGGGCGTGACGGCGTACCAGGTGCTGGCGCGACGCTGGCGGCCGCAGCGCTTCGACGACCTCGTCGGCCAGGACGTCGTCGTGCGCACGCTGCACAACGCGCTCTCCTCCGGGCAGATCGCCCACGCGTATCTGTTCTCGGGGCTGCGCGGCGTCGGCAAGACGACGGTCGCCCGCCTGCTCGCGAAGGCGCTCAACTGCGAGCACGGCCCCACCCCGGAGCCGTGCGGCGAGTGCGGCGCCTGCCGCGACATCGCGGCGGGGTCCTCCCTCGACGTGCTCGAGATGGACGCCGCCTCCAACCGTGGCATCGACGACGTCCGCGAGCTGCGCGAGGTGGCGCGCGTGCTGCCGGTGCGCGACCGGTATCGCGTCTTCATCCTCGACGAGGCGCACCAGCTCTCTAAGGACGCCTTCGCCGCCCTGCTCAAGATCCTGGAGGAGCCTCCGGCGCACGTCGTCTTCATCCTCGCATCGACCGAGAAGGACAAGTTCCCGGCCACGATCCTCTCCCGCTGCCTGCAGATCGACTTCCGCCCGATCCCGGCCGAGCTGGTCGTGGCCCGCCTCGCCCAGGTGGCCGAGAGCGAACGGTTCGAGCTCGCCGCCGGGGCGGCGCAGCTCATCGCGCGGGCCACCGAGGGTTCGCTGCGCGACGCGCTCTCGTTGCTCGACCGGGTGCGTGCGTTCGCCGCCGGCGCGGTCGACGAGGACGCCGTCGCCGAGGTGGTCGGGCTGCCGCCGTTCGAGGCGGTCCTCGCCCTCTGGCGCGCGCTCGAGGGCGGCGACGTCGCCGCCGCGCTCGGTCTCGTCCGCGCCGAGGAAACGCTGGGACGCGACCCGGCGGCGCTGTTCGAACAGTTGGTGCAGCTCGTGCACGCCGCGCTGTTGCTGGCGACCGACCCCGCCGCGCCGGCACCGTTCCCGGCCGCGCACCGGGCAGCGATCGCCGAGAGCGCGTCCCGCCTGGGGCCGGCGCTCCTGGTGCGCCTGCTGGCGCTCGCTCTCGAGGGGAAGGCGCTGGTGGCCGCCGCCGAGAAGCCCGGCGTGGCCATGGCGGTGGCCGTCGGGCGGTTGGCGTTGTGGCCGCGCC
>JAJXUY010000209.1 GCA_021782525.1 Acidobacteriota bacterium
GAAACCGTTGATCGGCCCGGCCCCGGGTGACGGCCGGTGCACCGCCGGCTCTCCGGTTCGGCGCCGTGACCGATGACTACTTCTCGGCGGGGTTCACCGGGGCGCCGAAGGCGAGGTCGGCCGCCGGCACCGCGACGTTGATCTCGGGCGAGTAGAGCGTCGTCGTCTCCGAGCGGTACGTCTCCATGGTGCGGCGCTCCTCCACCTTGCGCAGCAGGTGCGTCGCCTTGTCGAGCCACAGCGTGACCGTCTCGTCTTCCACCTGCACGCTGCGGTTCGGGCCGGCGGGGAGCAGGTACGGCGTCTTGCGCCCCTTCCCCTCGATGCGGACGCAGGCGACGCCACGGTCCTCCCCGTCCGCCAGGCGCTGCGGCGCGACGAGCAGCGGGCCGCGGCCGAGCGACCCCGGGAGCAGCAGCGCGGGGACACGCACCGAGACGCCGCCCGAGATCTCGGCGGCCGGCGAGAGCGCCTCCTCGAGCGAGCCGGGGTGGCGCACGCCGGGCTGCCGGTCCCACCACGAGCGCACCTCGCCGCCGTCCGCCCACACGATGTACCTCGCCTTGTCGCCGCCGAGCCCGGTGTCGGTGAACTCGAAGCGGAAACGCCCCGGCCGCACGAACGCGGTCGCGAACGGCCGCTCGCTGCCGGCGCGGCCGCCCTCGGTGAGGATCAGCGACGTCACCGTGCCGGTGTCGCGGTAGCTCGTGCACGAGGCGTAGGCCTTCTCCATCGCGAGCAGGAGCGTGACCGGGTCGCCGCCGGTCACCGCGGCGAGCCCCTTGCTGTCCTGCGGCGCCTGCGCCCGCGCCGCCGCCGGCACGATCGCCGCCGCCGCCGCCCATGCCGCCAACCACGCCGTCCGTGCCATCGCCGGCCCTCCCGCGGCGGGCCGCCCCGGCCGGCCGCGCCGGGGCAGGGGAACCGCCGGCCACCGTTGTACCACCGCCGGCCGCGTCCGTCGCTGCGGTGGCTCTGCGGCCGGCGCTGCCGCCGCCGCGCCGTCCCGGCGTCGCGTCCGTGGCGGCGCGGGATGCTCGGCCTACCGGGCCGGGGCGACGACCGCGTCGCCGCTGCCGGTGTCGATTGCGATCCGCACCCGGCCGTCGCCGCGGCGGTAGCCGACGACCTTGTGGTCGCTCCTGACCGCGGTCGCGTCGGCGTACTCGCAGCGCAGGTCGCCGCTGCCCTGGTCGGCGTCGACGTCGAACGAGGCGTCGGCGGGGAGCCGGAGGTGGACGTGGCCGCTGCCGGTGCTCGCCTTGATGCGGTGCAGCGCCGCCCCGCCGAGCTCGGCGTCGATGCCGCCGGAGCCGGTGTCGCCGCGGAACTCCGCCGCCTCGGCCTGCTCGACCCGGATCGGCCCGGAGCCGGTGTCGGCCACGATCAGCTCCGCCTTCGCCCGCCGGATGCGGACCGGTCCGGAGCCGGTGTCGCAGGAGAGCTCGCGGCCGTCGAACCCGGTGATCTCGCACGGGCCGCTGCCGGTGTCGCAGGTGAACGAGCCGCCGACGTCCTCGGCCACGACCGCGCCCGACCCGGTGTCGGCCTTGACCTCGCCGCTCGTGCGCCGGACCGTGATCCCGCCGCGGTTGGTGTCGAGCAGGATCCGCCCCGCGATCCCGTCGGCCGAGAGCTCGCCGACCCGGTTGCGGAACACGGCCGAGAGTGCCCGCTTCGGCACGCGCACCTCGACGTCGGCGAACAGGCGCGCGCCGTGGCTCGAGCTGACGCGGACCCGGTGACCGTCGTACGTGACCTCGCTGCCGTCCCAGCCGAGGCGGAACAGCCACTCGAGCCCGTGGTGCTCGTGCCGGTGCCGGCCGCCGTCGCCGCGGGCGTCGTAGCGGATCGTGCGCTCGCGGTCGAGCGGGTAGATGACCCGCAGCACCGGCACCCCGCGCTCGCCGGTCACCTGCTCGAACCGCATCGCGTCGGCGAGCGCCGCGTCGTCCGCGTGCACCGTCGCGACCGCGACCACCGCGTCGCCGTCGCCGGCGACGACCGTCATCGTCCCGGCAAGGTTCTCGACCTCGAACGGGGCCGCCGCGTCGCCCGAGAGCTGGGCGCGCAGCGTCCGCGTCGTCTCGGCCGCCGCCACCGCGGCGACCACCGTCACCACCCACGCCATGACCAGCGCCCGTCGCCGCATGCTCGGCCTCCCTCGCGTCCGTCACCCCGTTCAACGAGCGCGGGGCGGGGAAGGTTCTCCCCGGCGAACCGATCGCCACCCCGAGTCCCCCGGCCCGGCGTCAAGGCGAGCCGGTCCGCGCCCCACCTGGACGTCCTGGCAAGGTCGCGCCCCTCGCGTCGTTGCCTGTGTGTTGGTAGTAAGGCACGCAGCCACGCCGCAGGCGGGGCGGAGTGCCGTGTCCCTCAGCGCCGCGAGCGCTCTTCCCATTGGCGAGCGCTTCGCCACGAACGGCACTCCGGCCCTGACGAACCTTCGTGCCTTACTACCAACACACAGACCGGCTCGTACCGGCGTTCAGGCGACGAGCGAGGCTTCGCCACGAACGGCACTCCGCTTCGCTTCGTGCCGTACGACCAACACACAGACCGGCTCGCCCCGCCGTCGCTTCTTGGCTCCTCAGCTCCTCTACCCCTCAGCTCCTGAGCCCTTCAGGTCCTGAGCTCCTCAGCCCCTCTGCTCCTCAGCTCCTCTGCTCACCCTCGACCGTGACCGCAGCCCTCGCGTCGTTGCCTGTGTGTTGGTAGTAAGGCACGCAGCCACGCCGGAGGCGGGGCGGAGTGCCGTGTTCCTCCGCGTCGCGAGCGCCGACGCCCATGGCGCGGCCGTTGCGGCCGCGCGCGCCGGCCCGCGCTGGCGTACGCGAGTAGAATGAATCTGTTAGGGAAGGGAGTCCGGTATGAAGATGATCGCGGCGGCGTTGTGTGTGGCGCTCGCTTCTCCCGCGTTCGCGGGCGAGATCTTCGGCACGATCAACCAGGGCGGCAAGACGGTCGCCGAGGGGGTCAAGGTCGAGGTGACGTGCGGCGCGAAGACCTACACCGGCGCCACCAACAAGTTCGGCAGCTACCGCGTGGTCGCCGAGGAGCAGGGGAAGTGCACGCTCTCGGTCGTGGTCGGCGCTGAGAAGCCGTCGCTCGAGATCCACTCGTTCGAGGATTCGGTGCGCTACAACCTCGTGCTCGAGAAGAAGGACGGCAAGCTCACCGTGCGGAGCGAGTAGCGATGGCCGACTCCGAAAAGGACTGGTGGGACAAGGCGGCGGTGATCCTGCACCCGCTCGGCGGCCTGCTCGCCGCCCTGGCGGTCGCCGGCCTCGGCTTCTTCGGCTCGCAGTTCCTCGAGAAGCGGCAGGCCGAGGAAACGCGGGCACGCTTCTACTCGGAGCTGATCAGCAAGCGCGAGGAAGCCGACAGCTCCCTGCGCAAGGACATGTTCATGTCGATCATCCAGTCGTTCCTCGCGCCGGGCTCCACCTCGATCGAGGACCGCACCGTCAAGCTCGAGCTGCTGGCGTACAACTTCCACGAGTCGCTCAACCTCAAGCCGCTGTTCACCCAGCTCGAGGAGGACATCGCGAGGTCCACCTCGCCGGCCAAGGCCGAGGAGATGGCGCGCCTCGAGCGGGTCGCCAAGGAAGTGACGCGCAAGGAGATGGTCATCCTCGAGGGGGTCGGCAGCTCGTTCGAGCGCACCGTGGACTTCGCCGACGTGGCCAACACCCCCGGCGGTGTCCCCCTCGAGCCCGCCCGCTTGACGCTCGACGGGATCACGCGCGACCTCTCCCTCGTGGTCAAGAAGGTCGACCCGACCGAGAAGGGGATGCAGGTCCGCCTCGAGGTCAAGACCCCGCGCGCGGGCTCAACCGACTACGACACCGACGACGCCGAGTTCTGGACCGGGCTCTTCGACTTCCCGATGATCGACCACACCCGCCTCTCCCACGACCAGCGCTGCGCCGTCGTCATCAAGAACTTCGGCAAGACCAGCGCGCGCATTGCCATCATCGAGTTCCCCGGCGCCTATGCCAGCCTCAAGGAGAAGCCGTACGTCCAGGAGATGATCCAGGACATGCTCGGCTCCAAGAAGCCGGCCGGCCAGCCCGCGCACTGAGCCGCCGCCCCGCCCGCACGCTGAGTTCAGCCTCAAGCCCGACGAGGAGGCGGTCAAGACGCGCGCTGAGGCGACGGCCAGCCAGCCCGCTGGCCCGCCGGCGCGTTTGTGATATAGTATTGAGTTTGCGGCACTTTCGTTTTCGGGCTGAAAGGGGCACGAGCAGATGGCAACCGCGCAAGAGATCGGGAGAGCCGGAGAGACGTTGGTGGTCTCCTCCCTCCGCAGCAAGGGCTTCACGGTGTTCCGTTGGGACGAGGACGCGCCCGGGGCCGGCGCGATCGAGATGCGCGGCGGCAAGAAGCGCTTCTTCCT
>JAJXUY010000210.1 GCA_021782525.1 Acidobacteriota bacterium
TGCCCCAGGTCGGGCCGGAGCGCGAGCTCCTCAAGGCCTACTTCGACGACCGCTACGAGCGCGGCTTCGAGTACGCCTACCTGATCCCGGGGATGACGAGGGTGGTGCAGGCGGCCGGCCGGCTCATCCGCTCGGCCGAGGACCGCGGGGTCATCGCGCTGGTCTGCAAGCGCTTCCTCGCCGAGCCGTACCGCTCGCTTCTACCCGAGGCGTGGACCGGCGGCGATCCTCGCTCGCTCCACCGCATCGATCCGGCGGGAGCCGTCCGCTCGTTCTTCCTCCGGGAAGATGGACACCCGTGATATCGTTGGGGGGTCCAGCCAGAGCGGCAGGGGGGGCCATGGAAACCGTCGGCAACATCCTCGGCGACAAGGGTTCGGAAGTCTTCAGGATCGCCCCCGCGACCACGGTCTTTCACGCCGTCGAGCAGATGTGCGCCAGGCGCGTCGGCGCCCTCCTCGTGTGCGACGGGACGGCGTGCTCGGGGATCTTCAGCGAGCGCGACCTGATGAACCGCGTGATCCTCCCCGGCATCGACCCCAGGGCGACGCCGGTCAGCGCGGTGATGACCACCGATGTGGCGTGCGTGCAGCCCGGCACCACCGCCAGCGAGGCGATGGCGATCATGACCGAGCGCCGGTGCCGCCACCTGCCCGTCGTCGAGAACGGTGAGATCGTCGGGATCGTCTCGATCGGCGACCTGGTGCGTTGGGACAGCCGCAACCAGGCTTTCGAGCTGCGCATGCTCACCGACTACATCCACGGCAAGTACCCGGGCTGATCTCGTTGCCCGTCCTCAAGCTCTTCGACGCGGCCGCGCTCGCGGGCACGCTCGCCGCAGCCGCCGGCTCGCCGCGCCGCCGCGCCAACCTCAACCTCCACCCCACGCTCGCGGACCCGGTCCAGAGGCTGCTCAACGTGTTCCAGCCCGGCACCTACGTCCGGCCGCACCGGCACGAGGCGTCCCGGTTCGAGCTCTTCCTCGCCGTGTCGGGCCGCGCCGCGATCGTGACGTTCGACGAGGCGGGAGAAGTGGCCGAGGCCGCCGTCGTCGGCGCCGGTGCCGCCTGGGCGGTCGAGCTTCCCGGCGGGACCTGGCACACCGTCGTCTCGCTCGCCGAAGACACCGCCCTGTTCGAGGTCAAGCCCGGACCGTATCGACCGCTCGCCGAGACCGACTTTGCGCCCTGGTCCCCGCCCGAGGGCACGGCGGCCGCCGCGGAGCTGGTACGGCGCTGGGAGGCGCTCGCCGGGGTCGCTAGCGCTCCAGGACGTTGAACTTGAGGATGCACCAGATCGCCTCGAAGCCGTCCTTCCAGCCGATCTTCTTCCCCTCCGCGTAGGTGCGTCCGTTGTACGAGATCGGGACCTCGTAGATCCGCACCCCCATCCGCGCGACCCTCGCCGTGAACTCGGGCTCGAACCCGAACCTCTCCGAGGTCAGCCGGAGGCGCTGCCCCACCTCCCGGGTGAACACCTTGTAGCACGTCTCCATGTCCGACAGGTTGAGGTCGGTGAACATATTCGAAAGAAGCGTCAGGAACCGGTTGCCGAGCTGGTGCCAGAAGAAGAGGACGCGGTGGGGGCCGCCGAGGAAGCGGCTGCCCAGCACCACGTCGGCGTGCCCCGCCAGGATCGGCGCGAGCAGCACCGGGTAGTCGGCCGGGTCGTACTCGAGATCGGCGTCCTGGACCACGATGATATCGCCCGTCGCGTGCTCGAACCCCGTTCGCAGCGCGGCGCCCTTGCCGCGGTTGCGCTCGTGGCCGACCCAAAGGTACCGGCACGCGACCGCCCCGCCGTCCGGGGGCCGGTACGCCGCCAGGCGCGCGGCCGTGGCGTCGCGCGAGCCGTCGTCCACGGCGAGGATCTCCACCTCCGAGACCGCGGCGGGGTAGGGAGCGGCCGCCACGCGGTCCAGCACCCCGGCGACGGTCCCCTCCTCGTTGTATGCGGGCACCACGACCGAGACCCTCACGCGGACCGCCCCCTCTCCATCGCTCCGGCGCGACGCTTGCACCGTCGCCGCCCCGACGCTACCGTGCCGCCATGCGCGGGGCGCTCTCGTTGCCGATCCTCGTCGTCCTGGCCTGGGTCATGGCCGGCGCACTGCACTGGCACCTGCGCCACGGGGCCGCGATCGCCCCGCTGCTGCCGTGGACGATGGCCGGCATGGCGCTCGTCGCGATCGCGATGGCGTTGCTCCTCGTCTCGGTTCCGGCGTCGCCGATCGGACAGCTGGTGCGGCTCGTGCTCCTGGTCGAGGGGATCGGCGGCTTCTGGCTGCTCGCCCGGCGAGCGTCGAACGGCTCCGGTGATGGACCGCGCTGACACCCCGGTCGACGTCCCCCTCGGCGACACCCTCGACCTGCACGCATTCGCGCCCCGCGACGTCCCGTCGGTCGCGGTCGAGTTCCTGATCGCCGCTCGCGCCGCGGGGCTCGCCGAGGTACGGCTCATCCACGGCCGCGGGCGCGGCGTGCAGCGCGCCGCCGTCCTCGCGGCGATCGCCCGACTGCCGTGGGTCGTCGCGGCGCACGAGGCACCTCCCGACCGCGGCGGCTGGGGCGCCACGGTCGTCGTTCTCGCACCCGCGGGGGACGCCGGCACCATCGCGCCCGACTAGTCGAGGTCCACGTCGCGCACGGGCTTCGTCACCGGCTCGCTCTTGGCGACATCGAGCAGCTTCTTGAACTTCTCCTCCCGGATCGAGGCGCCGGCCCGCTCGTTGCGCATCGCTTCTTCCATCTTGGCCCGGGCCGCCGCCTTCTCCTCGGTGAGCGCCTGCAGACGCCCCTCGAGCGATGCCGCGGTCCTCGGCGCCTCGTGCGCCTGCGAGCCGATGATCACCTTCCGCTCGCCGTCGACCTCGAGCAGCGCCTGGCAGTGCGGGCAGGTTACCGAGAAGGTCGCCATCGTCACCCCTCCCCGGCGATTGTACCCGGCCGCCGCCTTCGCGGGGCCGTCAGGCGCCGGCGCGCACCCCGACCAATCTGTCGAGAGCGGCGAGGAAACGTTCGTTCTCGGCGTGGGTCCCGACCGACACCCGGGCGCAGTTGACCAGGCCCGGCCCGCCGACGGGCCGGATGATGACGCCGCGTTTCTGGAACGCGAGGAACAGCTCGCCGACGTCGGTCTCGAACTCGACCAGAACGAAGTTGGTCACCGACGGCGTGAACCGCACCTGGCGCCGGCGCAGCTCGTCCTGCAGGAACGCCAGCTCGCGCAGGTTGTGCTCGCGCGACCGCCGCGCCCAGTCATGGTCGTCGAGCGCGGCGACGGCCGCCACTTGCGCCAGAGAGGAGGTGTTGAACGGCGAACGCACGCGGTTGACCATCGCCACGACCTCGGCGGATGAGAGCCCGTAGCCGATGCGCAGACCGGCGAGCCCGTACACCTTGGAGAACGTCCGCAACACCATGACGTTGCGCCCCGCCTTGACGTCGGCGAGGCCGTCGGGATAGTCCGGCCGCGCCACGTATTCGT
Source organism: Acidobacteriota bacterium (assembly GCA_021782525.1). The sequence goes on from JAJXUY010000210.1 coordinate 3,487, forward strand.
GGTAGGCCTGGTCCAGCACGACGAGCGCCCGGTCGCCCACCTCGGCGAGGAAACGGTCGAGCTCGGCACGGGTGAAGTAGGTCCCGGTCGGGTTGCAGGGGTTGGCGAGGAGGACGAGCCTGGTGCGATCCGTGATGGCGCTCGCCAGCGCCGGCAGGTCGTGGCCCCGTCCGGCGGTGGCCGGCGCCGTCACCGCCTTGCCGTTGACTTGGCGGACGGCGAGTTCGTACGACACGAACGACTGCTCCGAGAACACGGCCTCGTCCCCGTCGGCGAGGAACGCCCGCGCCAGCATCTCGATGATCTCGACCGAACCGGCGCCCAGGATCACCTGCTCGAGGTCAACCCCGTGGCGGGCGGCGATGGCCCGGCGCGGCGCGTACCCGCTTCCGTCCGGATACCGGTGCACCGTGGGGAGCGCCGCCGCCACGGCGGCGACCGCCTTCGGGGAGGGGCCGAGTGGGTTTTCGTTCGACGCCAACTTGACGATGTCGCTCACTCCCAGCTCGCGCTGGACCTCTTCGATCGGCCGTCCCGGGACGTAGACGCCCAGCTTGCGGATGTACTCCGGCACCTGTGGTCGACGCATCGTCATCTCTCCCGACCCGCCGTCCCCCGCGGCGAAGCGCTTCGATCTCGGCTTCCGTCAGCTCGCGCCACGCCCCGGGCTTGAGGGCGGCGTCGCGCACCCCGCCGATCGCGACCCGCAACAACCGCTGCACCGGGTGTCCGATCCGCGCGAACATCTCCCTCACTTCGTGGGTCTTCCCCTCCCCGACCACGACGCGCCACCACGAGTTCGCCCCGGTCGCCGTCGGCCGCACCAGCGCGACCTCGTGCGGGACCACGCGCTGGCCCTCGATCGGCGTCCCGCGCGCCAGCTTGCCGCGGTCGCCCTCGTCGGGCACGCCCT
>JAJXUY010000211.1 GCA_021782525.1 Acidobacteriota bacterium
ACAAGCGCTACGAGCCGCAACTTCCGGACGAGTTGAACAGCCTGTCCGACGTGTTCGGCGACGACCCCGAGTTCCACCGTCTCGTGGGCGACACCTACCGACAGTTCGGCCTTCTCGACCAGGCGACGCTCGAATACCGGCAAGGGCTGCGCGAGGCGCCCAAGAACGGTGCCCTCGCCCTCGCGCTCGGCACGGTCCGCTACACCGAGGGCGACTACAACGCGGCGCTGCAATCGTTCCAGGCCGCGAGGGACGACGGGTACGACCCGGCTGTCGTCAACTATGACCTTTCGTTGACCTACGCGCAGACGTACCACTTCCACGAGAGCGACGATGCGATGGCCGCGGCTCGGGCGGCCGGCGGCCGGCGACTGACCGCGATGCTGCCGGCTCGGGACCGCGACATCATCGAGCCGGCGTTCTCCGCCGCCGAGACGCGCGCCATGCTGGCTCGGCAGGACCCTCTCACGCTCATCAACCGTGGTCTGTTGCCGCCTCCGTTGGAGAGGTCGCGGACCGTGGCGCATCCCCTGGCGATCGCCGGGATGCTCGCCCTGATCGTGGCCGTCTTCCACCTCCTCGCCCGCCAGCGTTTCGGCGGTCTCGCGTCCGCCTGCCTGAAGTGTGGCCGTCCGTTCTGCCGCCGGTGCAAGCTCTCGCAGGAGAGTCAGAGCTACTGCACCCAGTGCGTCAACATCTTCCTCAAGAAGGACATGGTCGGCATCGACGCGCAGCTCGCCAAACGGCAGCAGCTCGGCCGGCGCCAGGCGGCCCTGCGCGTCGAGAGGCGGATCGCCGATCTGCTCCTGCCCGGGCTCGGGCCCGCTTTCGGCGGCCAACCGCTGCTCGGCTGGATCCTGGTCGCCGCCGCCATCGTCGGCGCGGCCGCGGCGTTCCTCTGGCTTCCCGCGTTCGTGGGCCCCGCGTTGATGGCCGCGCCGGTCTGGCCGCTCGAGATCGCATCGGCGATGCTCTGGGCCGCGGCCGTTGTTGCGGCGCAGCTCCTCCAAGTGGAATGGAGGTAGGCGTGGCTCTCGAGGGAACCCTTCGCGACTTTTCGCTCTCCGACATCTTCCAGCTGATCGGCTTGCAGCGGAAGACCGGCGTGCTCACCCTGCGCTCCGACGAGGACGTCGTCACCGTCTCGTTTCTCGACGGGAGGGTGGTGGGCGCCGACTCGCTCAACAAGCGGCTGGAGGACAGGCTCGGCCAGGTCCTCCTGAAGACCGGCGCCGTGAGCCGCCCCGAGCTCGACGCGGCACTAAAGACCCAGATGGAGACGCTCGAGCGCCTCGGGCACATCCTCATGACGCGCTCGGTCATCTCGCGCGCGGAGTTGCGCCGGGCCTTCGAGCAGCAGATCCTCCAGATCATCTACCGCGTCTTCCGCTGGCAGGACGGGGACTATCACTTCTCGCAGGAGACCAGCGTCGACTACGACGCCGAACTGGTCACGGCGATGAGCTCGGAAAGCATCCTCATGGAAGGCGCCCGGATGCTCGACGAGTGGCCGATCATCGAGAAGGGCATCCCGCACCGGGACATAGTGTTCGTCACGACCCCGGCTGCCCGCCAGGCCGAGGTGAGCACCGAGCCCGAGAGCGACACCATCGAGTCGTTCGACATCGACCTCGAGCCGGCTGCCGCCGGGGTGACCGCGGCCGGCCGCGTGCGCATCTCGCCGGTTCAACGCGACGTGCTGGCGCTTGTCGACGGCTTCACGACGGTCGAGGAGATCGTCCGCTCCAGCCCGCACGGCGAGTTCGACACGTGCAAGGCGCTGTACACGTTGCTGACGCGGGCGCTGATCCGCCAGGCCACGCGCGACGAGGTGGCGCGAGCCGCCCAGCAGGCCGCTACCGATGCCGTGTCTCCACCGACCTGGCGGCCCCACTTCCCCTGGCTGGCGCTCGCCCTCCTCCCGTTCCTGGTCCTCACGGCGGTCGTCGCGCGCCACAACCCGGCCGACCCGCTTCTCGGGCCAGGTCCGAAGCTCGCGCCGCGAGTGCGGGCCAGCGCGTCGTGGTCGAGGATGGCCGGGATCTGGCGCGTCCTGCAGTCTCGCGTCCTGCTGACGGGGAGCTACCCCGAGACGCTGGTCGAGCTGAGCCGGGAGGGCTTCCTGCCGTCCCACCGGCTGTTCGACCCCTGGGGCTGGTCGTACCGCTACGTCCTGCGTGAGCAATCGGTCCTTCTCGCCGGCAACAACTCGAGCGGTGCTCCGGATTCGAACCTTTTGTTTTCTCAGCATTTTGGGACGGAGCTGGAGGACACGAACACGGGGCCGGGGGCCACGCTCGAGACACCTTGACAGTAGCCGACTCAGGTCCGATAATCACCTCGTGGTGGTGACCTGAGGAGGATCAAGTCAATGTCAAAGATCGTGGGTATCGACCTTGGAACGACTAATTCGGTCGTCGCGGTGATGGAGGGCGGGAAGCCGACCGTCATCGCCAATCAGGAGGGAAGTCGGACGACGCCATCCGTGGTCGCGTTCGGCAAGAACGGCGAGCGGCCGGTCGGACAGGTCGCCAAACGGCAGGCGATCACCAACCCCGACAAGACCGTCTTCTCGATCAAGCGCTTCATGGGCCGTCGTTTCGACGAGGTCACGCAGGAGATCAAGATGTTCCCGTTCCACGTCGTGCGCGGCGAGAACGACGTCGCCCGCGTGGACATCGACGGCAAGCTCTACTCCCCTCCCGAGATCTCGGCGATGGTCCTGCAGAAGCTCAAGGCGGCTGCGGAGGACTACCTCGGCGAAAAGGTCGAGAAGGCCGTCATCACCGTGCCCGCGTACTTCAACGACCCCCAGCGCCAGGCGACCAAGGACGCCGGGCAGATCGCGGGCCTCGAGGTCGTGCGCCTCGTCAACGAGCCCACCGCCGCCGCGCTCGCCTACGGCCTCGACAAAAAGAAGGACGAGACGATCGCCGTCTACGACTTCGGCGGCGGCACGTTCGACATCTCGATCCTCGAGGTCGGCGAGGGCGTGGTCGAGGTCAAGTCGACCAACGGCGACACCCACCTCGGCGGCGACGATCTCGATCAGCGGTTGATCGAGTGGCTGGTGGAAGAGTTCCGCCGCGACCAGGGGATCGACCTCTCCAAGGACCGCATGGCGCTGCAGCGCTTGAAGGAAGCGGCGGAGAAGGCCAAGTGCGAGCTGTCGACGACGCAGGAGAGCGAGATCAACCTCCCGTTCATCACCGCCGACGCGTCGGGGCCGAAGCACCTCAACGTGCGGCTCTCGCGCGCCAAGTTCGAGCAGCTGGTCGAGGACATCATCCAGCGGACGGTCGGCCCCTGCCGGCAGGCGCTCAAGGATGCCGGGCTCGAGCCCAAGGACATCGACGAGGCGGTCCTCGTCGGCGGCTCCACTCGGATCCCCCGCGTGCAGAAGCTGGTCCAGGACCTCTTCGGCAAGGAGCCCCACAAGGGCGTCAACCCCGATGAGGTCGTCGCGGTCGGCGCGGCGATCCAGGCGGGCGTGCTGGCCGGCGAGGTCCACGACCTCCTCCTGCTCGACGTGACTCCCCTCTCGCTCGGCGTCGAGACGCTCGGTTCGGTGACGGACGTCGTGATCGCGCGCAACACCACGATCCCGGCGCGCAAGTCCAAGGTGTACTCGACAGCCGACGACAGCCAGACGCAGGTCGAGATCCACGTGTTGCAGGGCGAGCGTCCGATGGCGCACGACAACCGCACCCTCGGCCGCTTCCACCTCGTCGGCATTCCGCCGGCGCCGCGCGGGATCCCCCAGATCGAGGTGACGTTCGACATCGACGCCAACGGGATCCTGCACGTCTCCGCCAAGGACCTCGGCACCGGGAAGGAACAGAAGATCCAGATCACGGCCTCGTCCGGACTCGACGACAGCGACATTCAGAAGATGGTGCGTGAGGCCGAGCAGCACGCCGACGACGACCGCATGCGGCGCGAGGAGGTCGAGTCGCGCAACCGTCTCGACTCGCTGGTCTACTCGACCGAGAAGCTGGTCAAGGACAACCAGGAGAAGCTGCCCGAGGCGCAGAGGAAGGACACCGAAGCCGCGATCGCCGAGGGCCGGAAGGCGCTCGAGACGGGCAAGAAGGACGCCATGGACGAGGCGTATGAGAAGCTCACGAAGGCCTCGCACCACCTCGCGGAGGAGATCTACCGGGCGGCGGCTCCGAGCACAACCCCCGGCGAAACCAACCCGAGCGCGGGGAGCCCGCCGCCGCCCCCGAGCGAAGGCGAGGTGGTGGACGCGGAGTACGTGGATGTGGAGTCGAAGCCGTCGAATTGACGCCGTCGTGCCCCGGCGGGACGGCGCCGTCCCTTTGTCCCGCCCCACGACGGGGCGGGACGAAGCGGTCCCGCGGGCGGTGCGACCGAGGTCTTGAGGCCTGAGTGC
>JAJXUY010000212.1 GCA_021782525.1 Acidobacteriota bacterium
TCCTGGACGGCGCGGCGGTGGCCGCCGCGATCCGCGAGCGCGTCGCGGGCGAGGTGCGGGAGCTCGCCGGCCGCGGCGTCAGCCCGCGCCTCGAGGTGATCCTCGTCGGCGACGACCCCGCCTCGCGAGTGTACGTCGGGGCCAAGGGGAAGGCGTGCGCCCAGGTCGGGATCCGGTCCGGCACGCACAACCTCGCCGCCGGCGCGGGCCCGGCGGAGCTGGCGAGCCTGATCGCGCGCCTCAACGCCGACCCCGACGTCGACGGAATCCTGCTCCAGATGCCGTTGCCCAAGCCGCTCGACGGCCGCGCCTTCCTCGACCTGATCGACCCGGCCAAGGACGTCGACGGCTTTCACCCGACCAACGTCGGCCTGCTCCACCAGGGCCGCCCGGCGTTCGTGCCGTGCACGCCGGCCGGGATCCTCGAGCTGCTCGACCGCGCTGGGGTGACCCTGACCGGCGCGCGCGCCGTCGTGCTCGGGCGCTCGGAGATCGTCGGCAAACCGATGGCGGCGCTGCTGCTGGCCCGCCACGCCACGGTCACCGTGTGTCACACCCGCACCGCGGACCTGCCCGCGGTGTGCCGCGAGGCCGACGTGCTGGTGGTGGCGGCCGGCCGGCCAGCGCTGGTGACGGCGGCGTTCATCAAGCCGGGCGCGGTGGTGGTCGACGTCGGCGTCAACCGCGTCGAGGACGCGGCGCTGGTCGCCCGCCTCTACCCCGGCGACGCCGAGCGTGCCGCTGGGCTCGCGAAGCGCGGCTACACCCTGGTCGGCGACGTGGACTTCAACGCGGTGGCCCGGGTCGCGGGGGCGATCACGCCGGTGCCGGGCGGCGTCGGCCCGCTCACGATCGCTGGCCTGCTGCAAAACACGGTGACCGCGGCGCGCCGCCGCCGGGGCCTCTAGGATGCTCCGGGTCGGGCTGACCGGCGGGGTGGCGAGCGGCAAGAGCACGTTGGCGGCCCACCTGGTGCGCCTCGGGGCCGCGGCGTGCGACGCGGACGCGATCGTCGGCGAGCTGTACCGGCCGGGCGGCGCCGCGGTCGCCGCCGTCTCCCGCCTGTTCGGCGCCACCGTCGCGCCCGACGGCGGCGTCGACCGCGACGCCCTCGCCGCCGAGGTGCTCGCCGACGGGGCGGCGCGGGAGCGACTGGAGGCGGCCGTGCACCCGCTCGTGCGCTCGCGCATCGCGGCGTGGCTGGCGGCTGCGGCCGCTGTCGACCCGCCGCCGGCCGTGGCGCTCGTCGAGGCGGCGCTGCTCGTCGAGACCGGGGCGTTTCGCGATTACGACCGCCTCGTCGTCGTCACGGCCCCCGAGGCGGTGCGGGTGGCGCGCGCCGTGGCGCGCGGGTGGCCGGAGGCGAGGGCGCGGCGGATCGCCGCGGCGCAGGCGTCCGAGGCGGAGCGCGCGGCGCTCGCCGACTACCTCGTCCGCAACGACGGCGAGCCGGAAGCGCTCGCCGACGCGGCGGAACGGCTGTGGCCGCTCCTGCTCGAGGACGCCGCCCGCCTGGACGAGGGCGCCGCGCTCCCGGCGCGGGGCCTGACGCTCTGACGCGGGGCGCTCGCCCGCCGCGGGTTCAGCGGTCGAGCTCGCGGCGCAGCGCGGCGAGCGCCAGGGCGCGGTGGGAGCGCGCGTTCTTCTCCGCCGGCGGCATCTCGGCGTAGGTGCGACCGCCGCCCCACGACGGGACGAACACGACGTCCCAGCCGAAGCCGCTCTCGCCGGCGGGCCGCGCCGCGATCGTGCCGCCGACCTCGCCGACCCCGAGCCGCTCACGGGTGCCGTCCCAGGCGACGGCCGCGCAGCGCGCCCGCGCCCCGCGGTCAGCGAAGCCGTCGAGCATGCGGGGGATCGCCGCCGGGCCCGCCGCCTCGAGCAGCCAGCGGATCAGCGGTCCGGGGAAGCCGCCGAGCGCCGCCAGCTCGAGCGCGGTGTCCTCGACGAGCACGGGACGGGCGAGCGCAGCGAAGGCGGCGCGGGCCTTCGAGCGCGCCACCTCGACGACGTCGAGGCCCTGCACCTCTTCGAGGTCGAGCGCGACCCGCTCGAGCCGCACGGCGAGAATCGCCTCGGCCTCGCGGTGCTTGTGCGGGCTCGAGGTGACGAACGCGAGCGACGCGATCGGCGTCATTCGCCCACGCCGGTGATCTCCTCGGTCATCAGGCGGAACACCGGGAGCTTGCCGTGCAGGCCGCGCAGCTGCAGGTTGCCGAGGTGCTCGGTGGGGAACAGGTGCGCGACCGCGCGCTGCGTCGCGCCGCCGAGCACGATCTGTCCCGCCTGGGCGACGATCTCCTCGAGCCTGGCCGCGACGTTGACCGCGTTGCCGAGCACGGTGTAGTCGACGCGCGTGGCGGAGCCGATCTCGCCGACGACGACGAGGCCGGAGTTGATCGCCATGCGCACCTCGACGACGTCGAGCCCGGCCAGCTCGCGCTCGCGGTTCCAGACCTTCAGGCGCCGGCGCAGCGCCATCGCGGCCAGCACCGCGCGCTCGGCGTGGTCGACCTGCTCGAGCGGCGCGCCGAAGAACGCCATCGCAGCGTCGCCGATGAACTTGTCGAGCGTGCCGCCGTACTCGAACACCGAGTCGGACGCGAGGGTGAAGAACTCGCCGAGGAAGCGCGCGACGTCGGGCGGGTCCATCCCCTCGCAGCGCGCCGTGAACCCCACCAGGTCGGCGAACAGCACCGACACCTCGCGCGTCTCGTGGCGCTCGTCCTCGCTCCCGGGCCGCTGCCGCCCGACGATCGCCTCGACGACGGCGGGCGAGTGGTAACGCTCCAGCCGCTCGCGCGCGCGGCGCGCCTCGCGGATGTGGTCGTTGAGGCGGGCGCGGTCGATCGCGACCGCGGCGTAGTTGGCGAGGGCGGTGAGCAGGTCGAGGTTCTCGGCGGTGAAGCACTCGGTCGCAAGCGGTGTGTCCACGAAGAGGACGCCGATCACCGCGTCGCGGTGCCACAGCGGCGCGCACATCGCGGAGCGGATCTGGTGCAGCCGCACGGAGAGCCCGGCCGCGAACCGCTCGTCGGCCTGCGCGTCCGAGGTGAGCACGGCGACCTTCTGCCGGCTGACCAGGTCGAGGATCGTCTGCGACACCGGCGCGTCCGCGAGCGACGCGCCGCCGCGCGAGCGGGCGATACGCAACTCCGCCTGGCCCTCGGGGTTGAAGAGCAGGATGTAGGCGCGCTCCGCCGGGAGCTGGTTGAACACCGCCTCCATCACCTTGACCAGCACCGGCTCGAGCTCCTCGACCTCGAGCAGCGTGCGCGCAACCTGCGCCAGCGCCTCGAGCACGCGCTCGCGCGGCGTCGCCCCGGCCCCGGCGCCCTTGCGCGACGGCTCCGGCTCGAGCGGGAAGTCCTCGCGAAACTCCTCCAGGGTGCGCAGGAACGTGGCGGAGTTGACCGCGAGGCCGGGCGACGAGTCGCCGCGGTGGAACGAGAGGGTGAAGTTCCCGACCTGGACGAGGTCGCCCTCGGTCAGCATCGCGTCGGTGGCGTAGCGATCGTTGATCTTGACCCCGTTCGTCGAGCCGAGGTCCACGATCCACCAGGTGTCCCCGCGCTGCTCCACGCGGGCGTGGTGGCGGGAAACGGAGAAGTCCTTGAGCACCAGCTGATTGTCGGACGTCCGTCCGATCCCGGTGGGCGAGGTCACCAGACGCAGCCGCCGCGGCACGTCGCCTTCACTCCAGCGCAACTCGGGCATGCAGGCATTGTAGCGCGGCTCGGCCGGGGGCGGTGATATCGTTCGCCGGTGCGCAACCGCACCGGGCTCGTCCTTGCGGCCGCGCTGGTCGGCGCGGTGGTCGTCGCCTACCTGCCGGCGCTGCGCGCCGGTTTCGTCTGGAACGACGACACCTACCTGACCCACAACGCGACGCTCGACGAGGCCGGCGGGCTGCGCCGGATCTGGACCGACCCGCGCGCCAACGAGCAGTACTACCCGGCGGTGTTCACCTCGTTCTGGGTCGAGAAGCGCCTGTGGGGACTGCACCCGTTCGGCTACCACCTCGTCAACGTCCTGCTGCACGCCGGCTCGGCGCTGTTGCTGTGGTGGCTGCTGCGGCGCCTCGGGCTCCCGGGCGGGTGGCTCGCCGCGGCGCTGTTCGCGCTCCACCCGGTGTGCGTCGAGTCCGTCGCCTGGGTGACGGAGCGCAAGAACACGCTCTCGCTCCTGCTCACGCTGCTCGCCGCGCACGCCTACCTCGCGTCGGCCAGCGCCCGTGACGACCGCGCCGGGCCGCGTGGCCGGCGGACGGCGCCGCCCGGGCCGTGGTACCGGACCCCGCGGGCGCTGTACGGCGCCGCGTTCGCGCTCTTCACGCTGGCGCTGCTCGCCAAGACGACGGCCGCGGT
>JAJXUY010000213.1 GCA_021782525.1 Acidobacteriota bacterium
GACGACAGTGGTCCGTGGTCCGTGGTCCGAACCGGCCGCGCCGGCCGCAGGCCGCGCGGCCGCGAGCGCCTCATCCGAAGGCACCCCTCCACCGGAGGCAGGCCCTCGCCACTCGCGGCGTGTAGCCGCGCTGCCGCCGTTGGGCCTATCGCAAGGCGCGTGAGCCGGTCGCAGCGGAGTGTGGCCGGAGGCCACATGAGCACGCGAACCGGCGAGCGCAACGCCGCGAGAGGCCCGGCGCCGGCAGCGCCAGAAGCAGGGCGCTCGCCAACCCTTATACTGCGAGGCATGGCGCGGGTGCTGATCGTGGACGACGAGCCCTACATCCTCCGCATCCTCGCGTTCAAGCTCCGCCGCGCCGGGTACGTCGCCCTCGAGGCGGCCAACGCCGAGGAGGCGCTCGCGATCCTCGAGAACGGGGCGGTCGACTGTCTGATCCTCGACGTCTCGCTCGGCGCCCCGATGACCGGGTTTCAGCTCGCCGAGCGGTTGCGCGACGACCCGCGCCACTGCCGCACCCCGGTGGTGTTCCTCACCGCCCACGCCCTCGCCGCCGAGGTTCGCCGCGGACGCGAGCTGGGCGCCGCGGCCTACATCACCAAGCCGTTCTCGCTGCAGCAGGTGCTCGAGCAGGTCGGGAACCTCGTCCCGCTTGACGGGGCCGAGCATCGTGCGTAGGGTTGGATGTTTCGCGCCGGGATCGCCCCCGGCGCGGACGCAAAGGGGCACGGCATGTACAAGGAGACGCTGAACCTTCCCGCCACCGACTTTCCCATGCGCGCGGACGCTGCTCGCCGCGAGCCGGAACGGCTGGCGCGCTGGGAGAACGACGACCTCTACGGAAGACTGCGCGCGGAGCGCGCCGGCGCGCCTCGCTTCCTCCTCCACGACGGCCCGCCGTACGCCAACGAGCACATCCACCTCGGGACGGCGTTCAACAAGATCCTCAAGGACTTCGTCGTGCGTTCGCGGGCGATGCTCGGCTTCGACGTGCCGTTCGTGCCCGGCTGGGACTGCCACGGCCTCCCGATCGAACAGAAGGTGGACCGCGAGCTCGGCGGTCGCAAGCTGGCGATGTCCGACCTCGAGGTGCGCGCGGCGTGCCGCGAGTACGCGGAGCGCTTCGTCGCGGTGCAACGGGAGGAGTTCCGCCGCCTCGGCGGGATCGGCACCTGGTACCACCCGTACCTCACGATGTCGCCGCGCTACGAGGCCGACATCGCCGCCGCGCTCGGCCGGGTCGTCGAGCAGGGCCTGCTCTACCGCGCGCGCAAGGCGATCCGCTGGTGCTGGCAGTGCCGCACCGCCCTCGCCGAGGCCGAGCTCGAGTACGCGCCGCGCACCGATCCCGAGATCACGGTCGCCTTCCCGGCCGCCGACCCGGCCGCGGTGCGTGCGGCGTTCGGCGCCCCCGGCGGCGGCGACGTCGCGTTCGTGATCTGGACGACGACGCCGTGGACGATCCCGTCCAACCTCGCGATCGCCGTCCACCCGGAGGCGGAGTACGTGCTGCTCGACGGCGAGCGTGGCGGCCTGGTGACCGCTGCGGCGCTCGCCCCGGCCGTGCTCGCCGCCGCCGGGCTGCACGGGAGAGAGGTCGGCCGGGTCAAGGGCGGGGCGCTCGTCGGCCTCGCCTACCGGCACCCGCTCGCGCCGGGCCTGCGCGCCGCGCTCCCCGAGGGGGCGAAGGCGTTCGTGATCGTGCCGGCCGAGTACGTGACGCTCGACACCGGCAGCGGCCTCGTGCACACCGCGCCGGGCCACGGCGAGGACGACTTCCGCACCGGCAAGGTCGAGGGCCTCCCGATCGTCTCGCCGCTCGACGACGGCGGGCGCTACACCGCCGAGGTGGCCCAGTGCGCGGGCGTGCACGTCTTCGACGCCAACCCCCGGGTCACCGAGGCGCTCGCCGCGGCCGGGGCGCTGCTCGCCGCGGGCAGCGGCGAGCACGAGTACCCGCACTGCTGGCGCTGCCACAACCCGGTCATCTTCCGTGCCACCGAGCAGTACTTCATCGCGCTCACCCCCGAGGCGGCGCCGCACGCGCGGATCGATCTGCGGGCGCGCGCGCTGGCGGAGATCGACCGCGCCTCGTGGCTGCCGCAGTGGGGACAGGCGCGCATCCACGGCATGGTCGAGAACCGGTTCGAGTGGTGCGTCTCGCGGCAGCGGCGCTGGGGCTCGCCGATCACGGTGCTGGTCTGCGCCAACGAGTCGTGCCGCGCGGTGTGGCCGGACGGCTCGGACCGCGAAGCGGCGCGGACGTTCTTCGCCCGCGTCGAGGAGCTGTTCGCCGCCGACGGCGCCGACGCCTGGTACGCCCGGCCGACGGCGGAGTTCGCCCCGGCCGGTCTGGCCTGCCCCAGGTGCGGCGGCACGGCGTGGGAGAAGGAGCGCGACATCCTCGACGTCTGGTTCGACTCGGGCGCCTCGCACCTCGCCGTCTGCGACAACGGGCGCTTCCCCGGACTTTCGTGGCCGGCCGACCTCTACCTCGAGGCGCACGATCAGTACCGCGGCTGGTTCCAGTCGTCGCTCCTGGTCGGCGTCGTGACCCACGGGGCGGCGCCGTACCGCGCCGTGCTGGTGCACGGCCACGTCCTCGACGCCGCCGGCAAGAAGATGTCGAAGTCGCTCGGCAACGCGGTCTCGCCGCTCGACGTGACCGCGAAGTTCGGCGCCGATGTGCTGCGCCTCTGGGCGTCGTCGGTCGACTTCCGCGAGGACATGCCGTTCTCCGAGGAGAGCATGACCCGCGCCGCGGACGCCTACCGGAAGATCCGCAACACCCTGCGCTTCCTCCTCTCGAACCTGAACGGCTTCGACGCTGGCCGCGACGCGCTGCCGCTCGGGGAGCTGCGCCCCTTCGACGCGTACATCCTGCGCCGCGGCCGCGCGCTCGCCCGCCGCGTGCATGAGGCGTACGAGGGGTTCGAGTTCCATGCGGTCTACCACGCGCTGATCAACTTCTGCGCCGTCGATCTGTCGGCGGTCTACCTCGACGTGATCAAGGACCGTCTCTACTGCTCGCACCCGACCTCGGTCGAGCGGCGCTCGGCCCAGACCGCGGTGCACCGTCTCGCCCGCATGCTGACGACCGCGATGGCGCCGGTGCTGGCGTTCACCGCCGACGAGGCGTGGGAGCACCTCCCCGGCGCGCACCGCGGTGCGGTGTTGCTCGAAACGTTCGACGCGATCGCGGACGCCGGCGACGACGCCGATGCCGACGCCCGGTTCACCCGCCTGCTCGCGCTGCGCGACGAGGTCAACAAGGAGCTCGAGATCCACCGCCAGCAGGGCGAGCTCGGCAAGTCGCTCGAGGCGGGGCTCGGCCTCGCCGGCGACCGCGCCGCGCTCGCAGCCGACCTGGCGGCGACCCGGGTCACCCTGGAGGAGCTGTGCATCGTCTCCCGGGCCGGGGACGCGGGCGGCGGCGCGACCGTGGCCTCGGCGGCGTACCCCGGCCTCTCGTTCGCCGTACGCAAGGTGGACGGCGAGCCGTGCCCGCGCTGCTGGCAGCGGCTCCCGTCCGCCGGCCACCCCGAGCATCCCGCCCTGTGCGCGCGCTGCCTCGAGGTCGTGCTGGCCCTGGCCAGGGACCGGGCGTGATGCGGCTCGCGCGGGCGCTCGCCGTCGCCGCCGCCGTCGTCATCGTCGACCAGGCCACCAAGGCGTGGATCGTGGCGGCGCTCCCGTTCGGCCGCGAGACCGCCGTGATCCCGGGGCTGTTTCGCCTCGTCCACTCGCGCAACCGCGGCATCGCGTTCGGCTTCTTCGGCGCCGCGGGCCCCACGGCGCAGATCGTGCTGCTCGCCGCCGTCGCTGCGATCGTGGCGTTCGTCGGCTGGCAGCTGCTGCGCAGCGACGGCGGCGGCCTCGCCGGCCTCGGCCTCGCGCTCGTGCTCGGCGGCGCGGTCGGCAACATCATCGACCGCATCGTCCGCGGCGAGGTCGTCGACTTCCTCGACTTCTTCGTGACGATCGGGGGACGCGAGCACCACTGGTTCGCGTTCAACGTGGCCGACTCGGCGATCACGGTCGGAGCGGCGTGCCTGATCGTCTCCGAGATCGTCGCCCAGGTGAGGAGCAAGCGTGCATCCGGTTCTGATTGACCTCGGCTTCTACCAGATCCCCACCTACGGCGTACTGCTCTACACCGGTATCGTGCTCGGGATCTGGCTCGCGAGCCGGCGGGCCAAGCTCGTCGGCCTTCCCGGCGACAAGGTGATGGACCTCGGCGCCTGGGTCGTGCTCTGGGGGCTCGCCGGCAGCAAGCTTCTGCTCGTGATCACCGACCCGTCGTACCTGGCCTCGTTCGCCGGCTTCTGGGGCCTGCTGCGCGCGGGCGGCGTGTTCTACG
>JAJXUY010000214.1 GCA_021782525.1 Acidobacteriota bacterium
GTCGTCGTCGAGGAGCTCGACCCGGTGCTCGAGGACGCGATCCGCCTCCTCGGCCTCGCCTGCGAGGGCAAGTCGATCTTCCCGCTCTGCGGCGAGCTCGACCCGACCGTGGTCCGCGCCGCAGCCGCCGCCGCCGGGCTCCCGGTCGACCGGGCGCCGGTCGCGGCGGCGGCGCTCGACCTGCCCGAGCTGCCGGCGCGCCCGCCGGTGCTGTGCGCCGGCTGCCCGCACCGCGGCGTCTTCCAGCTGCTCTCGAAGAAGAAGGCGGCGGTCGCCGGCGACATCGGTTGCTACACGCTCGGCCTCCTGCCGCCGCTGTCGGCGATCCACTCGTGCGGCTGCATGGGCGCCGGCATCGGCGTCGCCCACGGGGCCGCCAAGGCCGGCCTCGGCGAGCGCATGGTGGCGGTGATCGGGGACTCGACGTTCTACCACACCGGCCTCCCCGCCCTCGCCAACGTCGCCTACAACCGCTCCAACGTGCTCACGATCATCCTCGACAACCGCACCACCGCGATGACCGGCCACCAGTCCAACCCCGGCACCGGCCTCACGCTGCAGCACCAGGAGGCGGGCCGCATCGAGCTCGAGCCGCTGGTGCGCGCGCTCGGGATCACCGACGTCGCCACCGTGGACTCCTACGACGTGGAGGGGCTGGAGAAGGCGTACAAGGAGCTGATGGCGCACGACCGCCCGGCCGTGCTCGTGGCGCGGCGCGAGTGCGCGCTGCTGCCCGAGATCCGCAAGCAATGGGTACCGCTCGAGGTCGTGGCGGAGGCGTGCACCGGGTGCGGGATCTGCTTCCGCATCGGCTGCCCCGCGATCCTCAAGAGCGAGGAGATGGACGCGAAGTCGGGCAAGCCGCTGGCGCTGATCGATCCCGACCAGTGCACCGGCTGCGAGGTCTGCGCGCAGCTGTGCCCGCACGACGCGATCCCGACGCGAGACCAGATGCGCCAGGCGCACGAGCACCAGCCCGCCTCCTGCTCCACGCCGATCGACGGAGGGAACTGAGCCATGCCCGAGCCAACCCGCTACTCGTTCGTCCTCGTCGGCGTCGGCGGCCAGGGGACGCTGCTGGCGAGCAACATCCTCGCCGAGGTCGGGCTCGCGGCCGGCTTCGACGTCAAGAAGTCGGAGGTGCACGGCATGGCGCAGCGCGGCGGCAGCGTCGCCTCGCACGTGCGCTGGGACCGCGAGAGGGTGTCCTCGCCGCTCGTCGGCGCCGGCGAGGCCGACGTCCTGCTCTCGTTCGAGAAGATGGAGGCGCTGCGCTTCGCGCCGTTCCTGCGCCGCGGCGGCACCGCGGTGGTCAACGACATGGAGATCGTCCCGGTGACGGTGTCGTCCGGGACCGCCACGTACCCCGGCGACGAGCACCTCGCGCGCGTCTTCGCCGCCCTCGACGCCCGCCTCGTGACGGTGCCGGGCGAGGCGCTCGCGCAGCGGGCCGGCAACGTCAAGGCCGCCAACGTCGTGCTGCTCGGCGCGGTCTCCCGCCTGCTTCCGCTACCCGAGGACGCCTGGTGGACGTGCATCGCCCAGCGGGTGCCGAAGAAGTTCCTCGAGCTCAACCGCGTCGCGTTCGCCTCGGGGCGCGAGGCGGTCGCGCCGCGCTGACCCCGCCCGGCGTTTGCGGTCCCACCATCCGCCTCACGGCGCCGGCGGCTTCTCCTCCGGCGTCCCGGCCGGCAGCTTGAACGACTCCGGCCGCAGCGTGACGACGTCGCGCAGCCACGGCTCCGGGTAGCCGACCTCCTGCGGTTGTCCGTTCGCGTCCTGGACGTAGCCGTCGTTGTACTTGGCGAACAGCTTCCCCGCGAGCTCGCGCCAGCGCCGGTCCACCTGCTCCCCGGCCGAGACGCAGTAGTCGGTGAGGAGGCGGCGGGCGCGGGCCGGGTCCTTCGTCGCCATCGCCGCAGCGGTGGACTCGATCGCCGGCTGCAGCGCGAAGAAGTTCCCCTCGAGCTCCCGCTGCACGGCCTGGATGTCCTTGACCATGTAGGAAAACTTCAGCTGCGCGTAGTTCGCCACCAGGTTGAACACCCACCACGTCGAGTCCCAGGAGAACGTCTGCAGGTCGCCGCGGGCGTACGACGCGGGCACCTCGCTGATCCCGGCGTAGAGCGGAAAGTAGCAGCTCGTGTAGGTGTCGTCGAGCCCGTACCAGAGCACGCCGGTGAGCGGGTCGGGCATCTTCGCGCGCAGGTCCGCGACGAACGAGCACGCCGTCTGCTGCGTCGAGATCGGGCGCTCCCACGCGTACGCTTGCCCGCCGAGCTTGAACGTGAGCGGGCGCACCCGCATCGGCGAGCCGTAGGGGCCGGCGTCCACGCCGTTCGTCATGTCGTACGGCGTTCCTTCGTAGTGGTCGCGCATCAGGGCGATCACGTCCTGGACCGACAGTTTGCGCTCGGGACGGATCGCGAGCGGAAACGGTTTGGCGCCGGCGACGCCGCGGGCGTAGTCCGCGGCCAGGTCGAGCGACGGCGCCGCGCGGCGGAACACCGACCAGACGCGCATCTCGGTCGCGCGTAGCGTGGCCGCCGTCGCCGGACAGTAGGCGTCGCAGAAGCGGAACGGGCCGCTCTTCGGGTCGTAGTAGCCCTTCGCGATGGCGAACTCGACGACGTTCGGCGAGTACAGGCAGTTCTCCGGGTCGTGCAGCGGGAACGTCCCGATCCGCGACTTGTTCGCGTGCGCTGCGATCGTCCCGTCCGGCACCCGCACCGCGACCCAGATGGCGCCCTGGCCGCCGTCCCCGGGGCCGATCATCTCCATGATCCACGCCTCGTTCGGGTCACCGATCGAGAACGTCTCACCGGTGGAGCGGTACCCGTACTGGGCCACCAGGTCGGTCATGACCTTGATCGCCTCGCGCGCCGTGGCGGCGCGCTGCACCGCGAGCTGCATCAGCGTCCAGTAGCGCAGGCCGCCGCGCTTGTTCTGCAGCTCCGGCCGGCCGTCGAACGTCGTCTCGCCGATCGCGACCCCGCGCTCGTTCATGATCCCGACCGTCGCGTACGTGTGCGGCGGCTGCGGGATGCGCAGCTCCACCTTGCCGTCGCGGCCCTTGACCTCGAAGACGTCGCCGGGGGCGTGGTCGGCCGCCGGCGTGGCGCGCAGCGTCGGGTAGTACTCGCCGTCCACCGAGTAGCTGATGATCACCGAGCCCTCGGCCGAGGCGCCCTTGGTCACGATGATGTTGGTGCAGCCGGAAGCGGCCCTCGCCGCGACGCCGGCCGCGAGCACGAGCAGCAGCGGGATCCTCTGGCGCATTCGCCCCTCCTGTCGCGGGCCGGAGCGCCGTCGGCGCGAACGCCACCGGCTCCTCGCCGCCGCACCCGGGCCGCGCTCGCGCATGATACGTCGCCCGGTCGCGCCCGCGCCGCCGGCCGCGACCGATAGGCAAGGCGCCCGGGTTGCCCCGGGCGCCCGCTGCTTCGTCGTTGTCGTTCCGGACCCCTGACCCGGAGCCCGGACCCTGCCTCTAGTCGCTGCCGAGATCGTCGGCCTTGATCGCCGCCGAGGCCACGTCCTCGAGCATCTTGGTGGTGACGGACTTCGGCCGCTCGATCGGGTAGCCGAGGGCGCGGTCCCAGGTGATGTTGGCGAGCACGCCGATGGCGCGGCCGACGCCGAACAGCACCGTGTAGAAGTCCCACTCCTTGAGCCCGTAGTACCACTGGATGACGCCCGACTGCGCGTCCACGTTCGGCCACGGGTTCTTGGTCTTGCCGTGCTCGGTGAGGACGCCCGGCGCCACCTTGTAGATCGTGTTGACGACCTTGAACAGCGGGTCGTTCGGCAGGTGCTTCTGGCAGAACTCCATCTGCGCCACGTAGCGCGGGTCGGTCTTGCGCAGCACCGCGTGGCCGTACCCCGGGATGACCTGCCCGGCCTTGAGGGTGTCCCACAACGCCGCCTTGACGTTCTCCTCGTTCGGGTCCTTGCCGCCCAGCTTCTCCTGGAACTTCATGATCCAGCTCAGCACCTCCTGGTTGGCGAGGCCGTGGAGCGGGCCCGCCAGGCCGTCGATCCCGGCGGAGAGCGCGTAGTAGGCGTCGGAGAGCGCCGAGGCGACGAGGTGCGTCGTGTGCGCCGAGACGTTGCCGGACTCGTGGTCGGAGTGCAGCATGAAGTACATCCGCGCCACGTCGTCGTACGGCTTCGGGATCCCCATCTGGTGGGCGAAGTTGCCGCCGAAGTCGAGCTTCGGGTCGGCCGCGATCTGGGCGTCGCCCTTGTACTTCAGGCGGTAGATCATCGCCGCGATCGAGGGCAGCTTGGCGAGCAGGTTGGTGGCGTCCTCGTAGGTCGGATCCCAGTACTCGTCCTTCTTCATCCCCTGG
>JAJXUY010000215.1 GCA_021782525.1 Acidobacteriota bacterium
CACCGCCGACCCCTGGCCGACGGCGAGGACCCCGCGCAGCCCGTCCTTGGCCAACTCCTTGGCGCCCATCACGGTCACCCGCACCGCCGAGCCGGCGAACATCGCGCTCACCTCGGCCGCGAACGACGCGGGGTCGAGGTCGTTCCCGGGCCGGTTGCCGAGGTCGCGGGCCAGCCTCACGAGCGCGTCCAGACGGCGCGCCCGTTCGATCAGGGCGCCGAGCCCCTTTTCGTCCTCGCCCGCGAGCGGGACCACGTGCACCGCGTCCACCTTCGTCGCCTCGTCCGGCCGCGAGCGGAAGCGATCGAAGCGGTAGTCGGCCAGCGCCAGCTCCCCGATCGTAACGGTTCGGACTTGCTCCGGCGCGACGTCGCGCACCGGCACCGGGATCGCCACGGCGATCTGGTACTCGCGGTTTCGGCCGGCCTGCTCGAGCACGCGCCGCAGGAGCTTGCGCAGCGTGTGGACGGTGAACTCCTCGGCCTTACCGATGCCGAAGCACGCGATGCGGCGGAACTCGCGCGTCGGCCCGGCGGTGACCAGCGCCTCACCCTCGAGCCCGCGCACACCGAGCTCGGCGACGGCGCGGCCGATCGCCTTGCCGCTCGCGCCGGGGAGCACGACGCCGTTCAGGGGGTTCGCGCCTTCGTGGGTGAACAGGTAGAGGCAATCCAGCGGTTCGTCCGGGGCGTTCCAAAGCTGTACAAGGTCTGCCATCGACACCCCCTGCGAAAGAGCGCCCGGAGCGGGCGCGGCCCCGATCTTAGCACGAAGCCTCGACCGCGGCGAGGAAGTGCGACACTGTCTCTTCGTCGATGCTCACCAACCGCACCGAGGCGACCGAGCCGCCCGGCGATCCGAGGTGGCGGGCGACCTCCTCGACGATGAGCCGGCAGCCGCGCGCCTTGGGGAAGCCGAAGATCCCGGTCGAGATCGCCGGCATCGCCACCGAGGTGACGCCGAGTCCCTCCGCGCGCGCCAGGGCGCTGGCGACCGCACCCCGCAGCTTGGCCTCCTCGTCGCCTTCACCCCACACCGGGCCGACGGCGTGGATGACGTACCGGCACGTCAGGCGCCCGGCGCCGGTCACCACCGCGCCGCCGACCGGGACCGGGGCGAGGGCGTCGGACTCGGCCTGGATCTCGCGGCCGCCGCGGCGCACGATCGCGCCGGCGACGCCTCCTCCGTGTGCGAGCGAGCTGTTGGCCGGATTGACGATGGCGTCGGTGCGCTCCTCGGTGATGTCGCCCTCGACCACCGAGATCGCGCCGCGACCGACCTCGACGTGCCGCAGAACCCTGGCCATGGCGCCTCCGCGAGCGCCCAGCCTACCACCGCTGGCCAAACCGGGCGCGGCCCCGTACACTCCCGCCGTGCTCGCGTTCCTGCTCCCCGCTGTCGCCGCGGCCTGTTTGACCCACCCCGCCGAGCTCGACCGTGAGGTCGGGCGCCGGGCACTGCCCTGGATGCCGCCCGACCTGGCACGGCAGATCACCCGGCACGAGAAGGAGTTCGCCGCCGGCGCCGCGGCCGCGGCGCGCTGGCCGCGTGCCTACCATCTCCCTGCCGGCCGGCCCGGCCTCGCGGCCGCGATCCGCACCCAGTGCGACCGGCTGGCCGACGCGCTGCGGGCGCAGGTTCCGTTCGCCGAGGTCGTCGCCGGCCTCGGGGCGCTCGCCCACCTTGCGGCCGACCTCGACGCCCCGTTCCTCGCCGCGAACCCGAACGATGCGTACGCGTGCTCGTTCACGAGCTACCTGCTCACCGCCGCGCCCCGCATCCCGCTCGTGTTCTACGGCCAGCAGCGCTCCTTGATCGGGGGGCCGGATCTCGGCCTCGGCTCGCTGGTGGCGGCGCGCCGGCGCGACGCCGACGCGCTCGCCGGGATCGTGCGCGACGACCTCGACCGCGTCGGCGGGCCGTCGTCGTGGCAACGGCTGGACGACCGTTCGTCGAGCTTCGGCACCGCCTCGCTGCTCCTCAACCACGCGGCGTCGGACTTCGCCAACCTCGCCTCGTGGGTGTGGCTGCACGGCGGCGGCCTCGTGCCGGACCTCCCCGCCGCGCACGGTATGATTCTCGTCTGGAAGGGAGAGTCCCAACCCCGTGAGGCGCCAAGCCCTCGTCTCGGTTTCCGACAAACGCGGCCTTGAGGCGTTCGCGCGCGGTCTCGTCGCGCACGGGTTCGAGCTGCTCTCGACCGGCGGCACCGCGCGGTCGTTGCGCACCGCCGGCATCGCCGTGCGCGAGATCAGCGAGTTGACCGGCACGCCCGAGGTCCTCGGCGGCCGCGTCAAGACGCTCCACCCTAAGGTGTACGCCGGCATCCTCGCCGATCTCGACGATCCATCGCACCGCGCCGTGCTCGGCGAATGGGCGGTGGAGCCGATCGCGGTGGTCGCGGTCAACCTCTACCCGTTCGCCGCCACCGCGGCCCGCCCGGGCGTGACCCCCGAAGAGGTGATCGAGAACATCGACATCGGCGGCCCCACCCTCGTCCGCGCCGCGGCCAAGAACCACCGTCACGTCACGGTGGTCGTCGACCCCGACGACTACCCGGCCGTGCTCGCCGCGCTCGCGGCGGGCGGCCCCGACGTGGCGTTGCGCCGTCGCCTCGCCGTCAAGGCGTACCGCCACACCGCCGCCTACGACGCGGCGATCGCCCAGGCGCTCCCCGGCCACCTCGGCCTCCCCGGCAGCCTGCTGCTCGACGGGATCGCCCCGTGGATCGGGGCCGAGGAGGTCCCGCTGCGCTACGGCGAGAACCCGCACCAGGACGCGGTGTTCGCCAGGCCGCGCGCGGCGTCCGGCCTGGCCGCCTTCACGCAGTTGCAGGGAAAGGAGCTCTCGTACAACAACCTGATGGACGCCGACGGGGCGTGGAGGCTGGTGCACGATCTCCCCGGCCCCGGGGTGGCGATCGTCAAGCACGGCGGCCCGTGCGGCGCGGGGCTGGGCGAGGATCCGGCGACCGCATACGTTCGCGCCCTCGCCTGCGACCCGGTCTCCGCGTTCGGCGGGGTCATCGCCTCCTCGCGGCCGCTCGACGCCGAGGCCGCGGCGCGCATCGCGCAGCTGTTCGCCGAGGTCGTCATCGCCCCGGCGTTCGACGAGGGCGCGCGCGAGTTGTTCCGCGCCAAGAAGAACCTTCGCGTCCTCGCGGCGCCGCCCCCGGCCGTACCGGCGCCGCGCCTGCGCGTCATCGACGGCGGCCTGCTCGTCCAGGGCGCGGACGTCGGCTGGGACGAGTCGTGGCGGGTCGTCACCGAGCGGACGCCGAGCGGCGACGAGCCCGCGGCGCTGGCGCTCGCCTGGCGGGTCGCCAAGCACACGCCGTCGAACGCGGTGGTGGTCGCGAACGCCTCCGCCACGGTGGGGATCGGCGGCGGCCAGCCGAGTCGCGTGGACTCCGCCCGGATCGCGGTCGAGAAGGCCGCCGCGGCCGGCCTGAGCGTGGCCGGGACCGCCGCCGGCAGCGACGCGTTCTTCCCGTTCCCGGACGGCGTCGAGGCGCTCGCCGCGGCGGGCGTGACCGCCGTGGCCCAGCCCGGCGGATCGGTGCGCGACTCCGAGGTCATCGCGGCGGCCGACCGCCTCGGCCTCGCGATGGTGTTCACCGGCCGCCGGCACTTTCGTCACTGAGGACCGCCATGCTGGCCTCGCTCCTCCTCCTCGCCGCCGCCGCCAACCCGGCGCCCGACGCGCTCGACCGCCTCGCCGCCGCGCTCACGGCCGGCCGGGCCTGGACGGCAGCGTTCACCCAGGAGTACATCCCCGAGGGGTTCGACCAGGGAACGACCGAGCACGGAACCGTCACGCTGGCGCCGCCGTCCTCGGTGCGCTTCGACTACACGTCCGGGGCCGCCCGTGTCTTCGCCAGCGACGGCGCGATCGGGCGCCTGGTCGACGCGGAGGCGGGAAGCTGCGACGCGCTCCGTCTCGACCAGGGAGTGTGGGCGCGGCTGCCGCTCTCCGCGGTACTCGACCCGGCCGCCGCCCGGCGCGCGTTCGTCGTCGAGACCGTCGGCGCCCAGATCCGTCTCATCCCCAAGGTGCCGAGCGCCGAGCTGGCGCGGGTGAGCGTGTCCCTCGGAGCCGACGCCCTCCCCCGCGAGGTCACGGTCAGCGACGGCAGCGGCAACCGCAACCGGTTCACGTTCACGCTCTGGCGCCGCGTCGCCGAGCCCGCGCCCTCGTTCTTCCGGCCGGCGCTCCCGGGATCGGTGCCTTGTCTGCCGGAAGAGTAATGACAGGGGGCCGCGTTACCGCTACGATGGTCGTGGCCGCCCGAGGCGGCCGGAGGTCGGCGCCCTGAACGCACCCAACCCGTCCATGGACCCGAACGCCGC
>JAJXUY010000216.1 GCA_021782525.1 Acidobacteriota bacterium
GACGCGGGTGAGCCTGCCGTCGGCGAGGAGCGCCGCCGCCTTGGCGAGGCTCATCCCCGGCCGTGCCGTCACTGATACCGGGGCCATGATCTCGGAGGCCCGCTGCGGGTGCGCCTCGATCCGCGCGGCCTCCGCGGGCGGCCGCGTGGCGTCCAGCGCGCGCTGCACGTCGATCGGAAGGCGCACGGCGCCGCGCGCCAACAGGTCGCCGTCGGTCACGATGCCGGCCAGGCGACGATCGCCCCCGACGACCGGGATGGCGCGAACCCCGGTCGCCAACATGCGCTGCACCAGCTCGCCGGCCGGCGTGTCCGGGGAGGCCGAGACGACCTCCCGCGTCATCACGTCCGCGACCGTCAGCCCCGCCGGGAACGCCCCCGGAACGCGGTGCGTGTACTTGACCACCTCGGTCGCCGAGACGGTGATCAGCCCCTCGCGGACCATCTCGGAGATCTCGGGAAGGACGCACGCCACCCGGTCGGCCCGGTCGACGAACGTCACCACAACGGGGAGATCGGTCGAGAGCTCGACCAGTGCCGCCGTGTGGATCAGGCTGTTGGCGCCGAACCCGGCGACGCCGCGCAGCACCGTCCCCCCCGCACATCCGCCGCGGCGCAGCACCTCGAGGATCGCGAGGTAGAGGGGCTGGCCGTGCCAGCGGTCGCTCTCGCCGATGAACACCCAGACCTGTTGCGCCGAGCCGCCGAGTTCCATCGCCTGCTCCGATCCCGTGTCCCTCACGGCAGCAGCCTCACGAGCGCGACGCCGGCCACCACGCCGCCGAGGCCGAGCCCGACGCTGCCCCCGATGTTGAGCAGCGCCGGGCCGAGCCCGCCCTCGACGGCGAGCTGGTACGTCTCCCAGGCGAAGCTGGAGAACGTCGTGTAGCCGCCGAGGAAGCCGGTGACGAGCAGCAGCCGCCACGGTGCGCCGAGGCCGGTTCGCGCCGCGAGCGCCAGCACCGCCCCGATGAGCACGCTCCCCGAGACGTTGATGATCAGCGTGCCGTACGGGAACGCGGCGCCCCAGCGCTGGGCCGCGCCGACCGACACCGCGTAGCGCAGGTTGGCGCCGAGCGCGGCGCCGAGAGCGATCAGGAGGAGCTTGCTCACAGGAGCGCTCCCGCCCAAGACGGGACCGCCCAGGGCCGACACCGGTCCCGCCCGCGCCAGGGCTCGGCTGCAATCACAGCACGAATATGTCGGATGAAACCCATCCGGGATCGCACGTCTCCTCCACTGGCAGGCGTCATCAGCCCGGACAGGCGATTTCGGAGAACGCCATCTCCAATAATGAGAATACACCGAGACAGGGACTCTGTCAACGGCGGGGTCAGGCTTGCGTTATTGCCTTTCTAACTGCCTGAGCCGGCCATGGCTCAGTCGCGCAGCGTCGCGACCAGGCGCACCGGGTCCGCGAGCAGGTCGAGCGCGTCGTTGACATCGGCGGTCACCACGTCCGCGACCCGGATCAGCTCGCCCGCGGTGCCCTCGGCGCCGAGCACCGCGATGCCGAGCGTTGCCAGGCGCACCATCGCCACGTCGTTGCGCCCGTTCCCGATCGCGGCCGTGCGGTCGGGACCTAGCATCCGCACCAGCCCGGCCTTCGCCTCCCCGTCGCGCACCAACTCGACCGTGAGCGGCAGGCTGGCCAGCTCCCGTCGCGCGGTGCCGCGGGTGTCCGCGGTCATCACGGTGACGCGCAGCCGCGCGGCGAGCGCGGTGATTCGTTCGGCGACCCCCGCTAGCAGGACGCCATCGCGCGAGAGCGTGCCGGTGTAGTCGAGCACGAGCTCGGTCAGCTCGATCTCCGGCCGCCCCGGCACCGCGATCACCACCGCCATGGCACCCCTCCTGCGGCTCGGCCCAGGAGCGCGGCCGCTTCAGCGCACGAACGCGCTCCGGCCGGCGTAGCGGGCGGCGCCGCCCAGCTCCTCCTCGATCCGCATCAGCTGGTTGTACTTCTCGACGCGCTCGCCGCGGCACGGCGCGCCGGTCTTGAGGTGGCCGGTGCCGAGCGCAACGGTGAGGTCGGCGATGAACGAGTCCACGGTCTCGCCGCTGCGGTGCGAGACCATCGCGCCCCACCCCGCCTTACGCGCCAGCTCGACCGCGGCGATCGTCTCGGTCAGCGTGCCGATCTGGTTGAGCTTGATCAGCACCGCGTTGGCGGCGTTCTCGGCGATGCCGCGGGCGATGCGGTCGACGTTGGTCACGAAGAGGTCGTCGCCGACCAGCTCGATCACGCCGCCAAGCTCGCGGTTGAGCAGCTTCCAGCCGTCCCAGTCGTCCTCGGCGAGGCCGTCCTCGAGCACCACGATCGGGTAGGCGCGCACCCAGTCGACGTACATCCCGGCCATGTCGGCCGCGGAGACCTTGCGTCCCTCGGTGCGGAGGTTGTACAGCCCGTCCTCGAAAATGCCGCTCGATGCCGCGTCCACCGCGATGGCGATCTGTTCCCCGGGACGGTAGCCGGCCTTCTCGATCGCCTGCACCATCACCTCGATCGCCTCGCGGTTGGTCTTCAACGCCGGGGCGAAGCCGCCCTCGTCGCCGACCGCGGTCGGGTACCCGCCGGCCTTGAGCACACCCTTGAGGGCGTGGTAGGTCTCGGCCCCCCAGCGCACCGCCTCGGCGACGCTCGCCGCTCCCACCGGGGCGATCATGAACTCCTGCAGGTCGGTCCCCTGCCAGTTCGCGTGCACGCCGCCGTTGAGGATGTTGAACATCGGCACCGGGAGGAGCGTCGCGTCGACCCCGCCGAGGTAGCGGTACAGCGGCAGTTGGGCGGCGTTGGCCGCCGCGCGCGCCACCGCGAGGCTGACGCCGAGGATCGCGTTGGCCCCGAGGCTGCTCTTGTTGGGCGTGCCGTCGAGCGTGATCATCGTGCGGTCGATACCGGCCTGATCGAGCGCGTCGGCGCCGGCGATCGCCGGGGCGATGCGCCCGTTGACGTTGGCCACCGCCTGGCGCACGCCCTTGCCGGCGAAGCGGCCGGCGTCGCCGTCGCGCAGCTCGAGCGCCTCGTGCACGCCGGTGGAGGCGCCGGACGGCACCGCGGCGCGCCCCCGCCCTCCGCCCGCGAGGACGACGTCCACTTCGACCGTCGGGTTGCCCCGGGAATCGAGGATCTCTCGTGCGTGCACGCTGGCAATTCGTGTCGACATCGCTGCGCCTCCCGCGCCGAAGTGTAGCCCAGCGGCCGCCCCGTCGGCGCCGAGGCGCCGGGACGGCACCTGCGCCGCCAACCGGGGCTCGGCGGTGTGAGGCCCCGGCTGCGTTACGATGAGGAGCCGACAAGGGGGACGCATGGCCAGCGAGATCCTGAGCGAGGCGTGGGCGCAGGCGTGGAGCGAGGCACTCAACGGCAGCGAGAGCTACCGGGCCGCGGCCGCCGGCTGGGAAGGGGCGTTGGCCGTGGCGGTGCGCGGCGAGCCGGCGCGCGGGATCGAGGGGCGGGCCGTGTTCCTCGACCTCTGGCACGGGACGTGTCGCGCGGCGCGCGCCGCGGGGCCGGGCGACCTCGAGACGGCGCGCTTCATCCTCACGGCCGACGCGGCGACCTGGGTCGAGATTCTGCGCGGCGGGCTCGACCCGGTGCCGGCCGTGATGAGCGGCCGGCTCGAGCTCTCCAAGGGCAGCGTGATGTCGCTGCTGCCGCACGTGGCGGCGGCGAAGGAGCTGGTCGCGGTCGGCCGCTCGCTGCCGGCGACGCTGCCGCCGGGGTGGCCGGCGGCGTAGGCGGTCGCCGGGAAACCGGCTAGACTCGGCCCCATGCGACCCCACCTCGCCGTACCCACCCGCGCGAACGCCCGATTCGCTCGCCTGACCGTCCTGCTCGTCGCCGCGCTCGCCCTCGCCGCACCGGCGCCGGCGGCGCCGCCTCCGGTCGGGGGGGTGGCGTCGGCCGCGCCGGACGCCACCGCAGCCGGGCTTGAGATCCTGCGCGCCGGCGGGAACGCGGCCGACGCGGCCGTGGCCACCGCTCTCGCGCTCGCGGTCGTCCACCCCGAGGCGGGGAACCTGGGCGGCGGCGGCTTCGCGGTCGTGCGTATCGGCGGCCAGGCCGCGGCGCTCGACTTCCGCGAGACCGCGCCGGCGGCGGCCACGGCGACGATGTACCTCGACAAGGAGGGGCAGCCGATCCCCGGGCGCTCGCTCGTCGGCCCGCTCGCGGCCGGCGTGCCGGGCTCGCCGGCCGGCCTGTACGAACTGCAGCGCCGCTTCGGCGTGCTGCCGTGGGCCGAGGTCGTGGCGCCGGCCGTGCGGCTGGCGAGGGACGGCTTCGCCGTCACGCCGCGGCTGCACGGCGAGATCGCGGCG
>JAJXUY010000217.1 GCA_021782525.1 Acidobacteriota bacterium
CGAGAACGCGTAGGCCAGACCGACGAAGACCACCAGCCCGAGCGCCGAGATCGCACGTTCCATCAACCCTCCTGCCACGGACAACACCGCGTATCATACCTCCATGCTGCGCATGAACCGAGAGCTGTTCGAGCGCGTCGTCGCCGAGGCGCTCGACGGGCTGCCGCCGGAGACGGCGCCGTTCCTCGACAACGTGGCGGTGGTGGTGGAGGACGAACCCAGCGACGAGGAGATCCGCGACGCCGGCCTCGATCCCGAGAGCGAGACCCTGTTCGGGCTGTACCAGGGGGTGGCGCTGCCCGAGCGGGGCGGCACCTACGGCAACGTCCTGCCGGACCGCATCGTCGTCTATCGCCTGCCCCTGCTCGACCACTGCCACGACCGCAACGAGCTGATCAGTGAGATCCAGGACACGGTCGTGCACGAGGTCGGGCACTACTTTGGCATGGACGAGGAGGACCTCCCCTAGGAGCGGCGGCGAAAGAGCCGAGGAGCTGAGGAGCAGAGAAGGCTCTTGGTCCTGGCGCCTTGCGGCCTTGCCTTCCCTCTTCCGTCTTCCCTTTCCCATCTTCCCTCCTCCCGCAGCCCCTCACGGTCCACTCTCAACTCTTCGCTGTTTCTGCTCCTCTGCTCCTCTGCTCCTCTGCCCCGCGGCTTCCCTGCACTCCCAGCCGTTGCGGGCCCGGGTTCGTTCCCGAGCCCTCATCAACATGCCGGGCTAGAATACGGAGGGCGAGCGGCGCCTCAACGCGCCGGTCGGCCCGAACGTAGGCATCTTGGGAGGAACAGGCTTGAGCAAGGAACTGTCGGTTCCCCGCGAGAGCGGGAACGCTGGCGCGGCGCCGCGCTCGGTCGAGAGCATCACGCCGCCGCTGATCCTCGAGGCGCTCAAGGGCGGCGTGCTCGGGCAGGACGACGCGCTGCGCTTCGTCTCGGTGGCGATCTACAAGCACACCACCGGCAAGGTGCCGGGCAACATCCTCCTGATCGGCAACTCCGGCACCGGCAAGACCACGATCATGAACAACATCCAGCGGCTCTACGACGAGACGCCGGAGTACGTTCCGTTCCGGGCGATGGCGCTGATCAACGCCAACCTGCTGGTGGACTCGGACCGCATGGAGTTCCGCCCGGAGCGGCTCCTGGCAGCGGTCGAGCAGCGGGCGCGGTCGGTGATCGGCCATCCCCCAACCGCCGCCGAGCTGAAGGACACGATGGAGCGCGCCACGATCTGCGTCGACGAGATCGACAAGATGTCCTCGATCCTCGCCGGGAAGCCGAACGCGATCGGCGTCGCGCTGCAGCAGGGCATTCTGACGTTGATGGAGGGCGAGAGGATCCCGATCAAGACCCACGTGATGGTGGAAGGCGAAGACACGCCGGCCACCCTCGAGATCGACACCAAGGGCATGATGTTCATCTGCGGCGGTGCGTTCGAGGGGCTCTACGACCAGGTGTTCTCGCGCGTGACGAACCCGGGCAGCGGCGAGAGCCTGCGCTCGGTGGCGGTCCGCAGCGCCGACGGCCAGGTCACCATCGAGGTCCGCTTCTCGCTCGCCGACTACTTCAAGATCGAGGACCTCTTCACCTACGGCATGGTTCCCCAGTTCATCGCGCGCCTCGACAATACCGTCCTGCTCGCCGACCTCGGCGTCGACTCCCTCAAGCAGATTCTCCTGTCCGCCTACGACTCCCCGTTCGTTCGCTCCCGCCGTTACCTCGCGGTCATGGGGATCGACCTCGAACTCGAGGACCTGGCCGCGTCGATCGTCTCGGAGCAGGCCGAGAAGCACTCCCGCACCGGCGCCAGGGCGCTGCGCACGATCTTCTCCAAGATCATCAACCCAGTTGAGTTCGATCCGTGGAGCAACGGCGCGCTCGAGGCGGGAGTCAACGGCCGCCAGCGTCTCGTCGTCACGGCGGCGATCGTCCGCCGCGCCCTGGGTCTCGGGTAGCGCGCCCCAGGTGGGCGCCGCCGTGTTGTGTCACGGCCCGGCGCGGGCTATTCTGCTCGCAGCGGGTGGTTTGGGACGCGTGTTTCGCGAGTGCGGAGAGGGAGGGCGCGTGGACGCGACCGTGATCGAGGCGGTGCAGCGCGGCAACGTGCAGGAGGTCCAGGGCCTTCTCAAGGGCGGCATCAACCTGCTCGAGCGCGACGACGAGGGCGGCACGCTGCTGATGAAGGCCGCTTCGGCCGGCCAGCTCTCGGTCGTCAAGCTCCTTCTCGACGCGGGCTCCGAGCTCGATGCGCGCAACAACGCCGGCATGACCCCGCTGATGCTCGCCACCGGGCTGCGACATCAGGAGATCGTCAGGCACCTGGTGCAGCGCGGCGCCGACATCAACGCGGCCGACGGGGAAGGTCACACCGCCCTGATGATCGCGGCGCGCACCGGGGCGGCGCCGCTCGTCGAGTGCCTGCTCGCAGCCCACGCCAACGCGAACGCGGCCAACCGCTGGGGGACGACGGCGCTGATGCAGGCGGCGCGCTCGTGGAACATCACGGCCGTCAAGGCGCTCCTCGACGCCGGCGCCGACCCGTCCGCCACCGACGTCCTCGGCAAACGCGCCCTGTCCTACGCGAAGGAGAAGGGGCCGCCGCCGCCGTTCCTCGTCCGTCTCCTCAAGGGCGAGGCGGCCGGCAAGCCCGAGCCCGCCGCGGCTCGCGGCGCCGGCCGTGGCGCCGCCAGGCGGTGGTGGCGTTTCTGGGAGCGCTGAGCACCGGCCCGACCGGCGCCCGCAGCGACGTCAGTCGTCGGCGGTCGTAGACGCGGTGGCGACCGGCGGCGGCGGCATCAGGCTGCGCACCCCGAGCTGGTGGACCAGCCGGCCGCCGTTGTGCGCCGTGTTGACCAGCACGACCGTGCCGGCCGCGTAGACGCCGAGGAACAGCAGCGTGAGCACGACCGCCGGGACGGCGGCCAGCGGCCGCTTCAGGACCGCCGGCCCGAGCAGGAGACCCGCGAAGACGACGGTCAGGACCGTGAACGTCAGCCTGGTGCGCTCGGCGAGCTCCTCGTGGTGCTGCAACACCTGGTTCACCTCGGGGGTGCGGTCGGCGAGCTTGCCGGCGGCCTCCCCGGTCGACACGGCGACGAAACTCGACGCGGTGCCGAGGACCATCAGGACCAGCGCCGAGATCATGAGCGGGCGCCGGTGCCGGACGAAGAGCAGGCCGAGGATGATGAACAACGGCGCGACCAGCAACAGCGCGATCGGGAAGTGGATGATCAGCGGGTGCAGGCCGTCCCACGTCGGGATCGGTGGAAGCTCGAACATGACGATGCCCTCCGCAACGGATCCGAGAAGGCCGCCCGCCAGACGGCAGGCCTGACGGGCGGCCCGGGGGGGGAGCCGGCGCGCGTCGCACCGGCGTTCAGCTCACCTGGACGTACCGGTCCTTCGGGTTGAAGCACACCGGGCATTTTTCGAAGTTCATCTGCGTCGTCGTGAAGCCGCACACGGTGCACACGTAGTACGGTTTGGCGGGGCTGCCCTTGAGCGCACCGAGCCCCGCGAGCGCTGCGGTGTACAGCTTGGCGTGCTCGGCCTCGGCGCTCTTGGCGAAGTTGAACGTCTCGATCGCATCGCGCTGGCCTTCCTTGCGCGCCTGCGCCAGGAACTCGGGGTACATCGTGTCGCGCTCGTACGTCTCGCCCTTGATCGCCGCCTCGAGGTTCTCCTTGGTTGACTTCACGTCCGGGGTCAAGATGTCGGCCTTGGGCACGCCGCCGAGCTTCTTGATCACCGCCGCGTGGTTGCCGGCGTGGATCTCCTCGGCTCGCGCCGCGGCGCGGAACAGGCTCGCAACCTCGCCGTACCCCTCCTCGCCGGCCTTGGCGGCGAAGGCGAGGTAGCGGGCGTGGGCGTTGCTCTCGCCGTTGAACGCGGCGTTCAGGTTGTCCACGGTCTTGGCCGCGGGCGTGGCGGGCGCCGCCTCACCGCTCAGGCCGAACCCGGCCACGGCGACCACGGCGATCGCCAGGAGCAACGTTGCATGACGGACGAAACGGTATCTGGTCACCGGCTTGATCCTCCTCGTGCTTGCGATCTTCGCGCCGTCTTGCGGCGCCGCCTTTTGGATTAGCAAGTCGGATACCAAGTCTGCACAACAACAGTAAGTCATTTAGAATTAATTTGTTACAGACGCAAACGCCGATTCGGGAGGGCGGCAGCGGTCAAGAGTCTTGAACGCCACGGCGACGCCTCGTCAAAGAATTTGTACGGTTCTCACGCCGATGCGGGACCGCCGCCTTTCGTCTTGAGCTTGTAGGCGAGGTGGCTGCGAGAAACGCCGAGCCGGCGGGCGGC
>JAJXUY010000218.1 GCA_021782525.1 Acidobacteriota bacterium
AGCTCGGGTGCGGCGGCGCTCGAGTGCGAGGCGGGCTTGCCGGTCGACTCGTTCCGGGTGCGCCGGATGCTGGCGCACTGGGTCGAGGAAGGCTCGCTCGAGCCGAGGTAGCGCCCGGCGCCGCCGTCAGTCGCGGGCCGCGCCCGCCCGCGCCCAGCGGCCGGCGACATCGGGCCAGTTCACCAGGTGCTGGATCACGGCATCGACCCACTCGGCCCGCCGGTTCTGGTACTTGAGGTAGTAGGCGTGCTCCCACACGTCGATCACGAGCACCGGCACCCACCCGGGCAGCAGCAGGTTCTGGTGCTTCTCGACCTGGAGGATCGTCAGACGCCCGCTGCCGGTCTCGGCGGCCAGCACGCCCCATCCCGAACCTTCCACCGCGTTGCTGGCGGCCCGCATCTGGGCGTCGAACGCGGTCAGCGAACCGAAGTCGCGCACCAGCGCGTCGGCGAGTTCGCCGGCGGGGGTGCCGCCGCCGTCCGGGGACAGGTTGGTCCAGAAGACCGAGTGGAGGATGTGTCCGCCGCCGTGGAACGCCACCTCGCGCTCGAAGTGTTTGACGAGGGCGAAGTCGCCGGCGGCCCGCGCCGCCGCGAGCTTGTCGAGGGCGGCGTTGAGCGAGTTGACGTACGCGAGGTGGTGCTTGCCGTGGTGCAACTCCAGGGTGCGCGCGTCGTAGTGCGGCTCGAGGGCGTCGAGCGGGTAGGGAAGTTGGGGCAGTTCGGCCTTCTTCATAGCGACTCCTTTCGGACCGCCGGCCGCGGCGCGAGAGGCTCTCGGCGCGGCGCTCCTTCTCGGGTTGTACCTGCGACGATATGGCGCCCGAGTCCGGGTGTCAACGTCGCTGCGCCCGGGCCCGTGGCGAGTCGTCTCCGGGGCTAGCTCGGCGGGGACGCGGCCGTCTCGCCCGTCTGCACGGCGAGGAGCGCCTTGAGCGCCGCGTGCCGGTACAGGTCCGAGAGCGTCGGGTAGTTGTACGGCGTCTCGGCGATCTGGTAGGCGGTGGCGCCGGCGCGCAGGAACGCCTGGCCGATGTGGATCAGCTCGCTGGCGCCGTGGCCGATCATGTGCGCGCCGACGAGCTGCATCGCGGGCGCCTCGAACAGGAGCTTGAGCATGCCTTCGGTGTCGCCGATGATCTGGCCGCGGGGGTTCATCTCGTAGTTGCCGCGCCCGACGACGTAGCGGACGCCCCTGGCCGCGAGCGACTCCTCGGTCTCGCCGACGTAGCTCACCTCGGGGATCGCGTAGATGGCGAACGGCAGTTGCTCGATCCTCTGCGTCAGGCCGGGGATGTTGAACGCGTGGCGCATCGCCTGGCGCCCCTGCTCCATCGAGGTGGAGGCGAGCGCCGGGTAGCCGATCACGTCGCCGACCGCGTAGACGTGCGGCACCGCGGTCTGGTAGTGCTCGTTCACCGTCAGCAGGCCGTAGTCGTTGGCGGCGAGGCCGAGCACCTCGAGCCCGAGCCCGCGGGTGTTGCCGTCGCGGCCGACGCAGTACAGGAGCACGTCGGATTCGATCGCGCCCGAGCGCCGCAGCGTGCAGCGCACGCGCGGCGGCGTCCCCGCAAGACGCTCGATCGCCGCGTGGCGGTCGTCGTGCACGAGCGTGATCCCGAGCCGGGCGATCTCGCGCTCGAGGATTGCCACGATCTCGCGGTCGAGGTACGGCAGCAGCTGGTCGCGGGTGTCCACGAGCGTCACGCCGATGCCGAGGGCGGCGAAGATGCTGGCGAACTCCACGCCGATCACGCCGGCGCCCAGCACGGTCATCGTCTTCGGCAGGTGCGGCAGGGAAAGGATCGTGTTGCTGTCGAACACCGACTCGCCGTCGAACGGCACCTCGGGGGGCCGGTTCGGGCTCGATCCGGTGGCGATGACGATCACGCCGGCGCTCATCGCCACGATCACACCGCCGTCGGGGCCGCACACGGCGACGGTGTGCGCGTCGACGAAGCGGGCCTGGCCGAGGAACACCTCGATCTGGTAGCGGCCGAGCGACTCGTTGATCAGCTCCAGCTCGTGCTGGACGACCACGCGCTCGCGGTGCATGAAGTCGTGAACCGTGATCTCGCCCGGGATCTCGAAGTGGATCCCCTCGAGACGGTCGCGGGCGATCGCGTGCACGAACACCGCGCTTTCGCGCAGCGTCTTGGACGGGATCGTGCCCCAGTTGACGCGGGTGCCGCCGAGGACGTGCTGGCGCTCGATCACCGCGACCCGCTTGCCGGCCCGCGCGGCCTGGATCGCGGCGCGCTCGCCGCCGGGGCCACACCCGATCACGATCGCGTCGTAGCGGCGCATCGCTCCCTCCCACCGGGGCGGCCCGGACGCGAGCCGTCCGGCGTCCCGAGCCAGCCCTGGTCGAACGCAACGATCGTACCAGAGAACGCGTCTCGACAACCGGGGGCGGACGGCACGCCGCTACAATGCCGGGATGCCGTTGCGCCGCAAGCTCGCGTGGATCGCGGCCCTGTACTTCGCCGAGGGACTCCCGTTCGGCATCGCCTACGACGTCTGGCCGGTGTACTTCCGCGTGCACGGCGTCTCCCTCGCCGAGATCGGGCTCATGAGCCTGCTGTCGCTGCCGTGGACGTGGAAGATGCTGTGGGCGCCGCTCGTGGATCGCTACGGGGTGCGGCAGCAGTGGATCGCGGCCTGCCTCGTCGCCCTCGCGGGCGCGACGCTCCTCATCATCCCGCACGACGCCGCGCACCCGTCGTGGGCGTTGTGGGCCGTGCTGGCGGCGTTCACGGCGGCGTCGGCGACGCAGGACATCGCGATCGACGCCTGGGCCGTGGACGTGTCCACCCCGGAGGAGAGCGGGGCGATCAACGGGGTGCGGGTGTCGGCGGCGCGCATCGCCCTGCTGGTGGGCGGAGGGGGGGTGCTGTTCCTCGCCGGCCGCACCGGCTGGACGCCGCTGTGGATCGCGCTGGCCGGGCTCTTCCTCGTGTTCGCCGTGATCGCATGGTCGAGCCCTCGGGTGCCGCTCGACGCCGCCAAGCGGCGCCGGGTGATCGCTCCGGTGCTGCGCTGGCTGGCGCGGCGGGAGATGGTGCCGGTGCTGCTGTTCGTGCTCCTGTTCAAACTCGGCGACTCCCTGCTCGGGCGCATGGTCAAACCGTTCTGGGTGGACCGCGGCTACTCGCTCGCCGAGATCGGTCTGATCTCGGTCACGATGGGCGTGGCGCTCACGATCGCCGGCGCCCTGGCCGGAGGGTGGTTCGTCAAGCGGTTCGGCATCTTCCGCGCGCTGCTCTGGCTCGGGCTCGCGCAGGCGGTGACCAACTTCGGCTACGCCGCCGTCGCCGAGTTCGCGCTGCCGCGCGCGAGCATCTACGCCGTCTCGCTGCTCGAGTCGTTCACCCAGGGCCTGGGGACCGCGGCGTTCCTCTCGTTCCTGATGAACCTGTGCGAGCGGGAGCACGCAGCGACGCAGTACGCGCTGCTGTCGGCGCTGTTCGCCCTCTCCCGCGACGGCGCCGGCGCGTTCTCCGGGCTCGCCGTCGAGCGTTTCGGCTACGGGCCGTTCTTCGCTTTCACCGCGGTGGTGTCGCTCCCGGCGCTGCTGCTCCTGCCGCTGGTGCGCCCGCGGATCCGCGAGCAGGCCGGCGTGGGGACCTGAGCCCGGTGGGGGCGTAGAATGACACGCCGCGGGGGGCGTGCTCGCGGAGGCGCTCCGCGGCTTCGGGGACACACAGGAGGGGTTCGCATGAGAGCTCAAACGGCCACCGTTCTCGCCACCGTCCTTGCGGCGTCCGCCGCGTGGGCCGCCGCGCCCGTTGCCACGCCAACTCCGGCGCCGGAGCGGGACGTCGCGGTGTACCAGCCGAAGTACGAGGACCCCGTCATCAAGCAGATGGAGGAGCACGACAAGCAGGTGGCCAAGGAGCAGGACGAGCTCACGGCCAAGATCCGCGCCGCGCAGGACGCCAAGCAGGAGGCGGAGAGGAAGGCCGCGCAGGTGCTCCGCTTCGACATGTCGGGGATCGTCAAGCCCGCCAGCCCGGCGGCGTTCAAGCAGGCGTGGCATTTCCCCCCGGTGGCCCAGTACCTGACCGGCACGTGCTGGAGCTTCTCGACGACCTCGTTCTACGAGTCCGAGATTTACCGGCTCACCGGCCGCAAGGTCAAGCTCTCCGAGATCTGGACGGTGTACTGGGAGTACGTGGAGAAGATGCGGCGCTTCGTGCGCGAGCGCGGCGACTCCCTGATCGACGAGGGGTCGGAGGCGAACGCCGTGCCGCGCATCTGGAAGCAGTACGGGGTCGTGCCCGAGGCGGCGTACCCGGGCGTGC
>JAJXUY010000219.1 GCA_021782525.1 Acidobacteriota bacterium
GGGTCACGGGCCGGCTCGTGCGGCCGGGCGACACGTTCACCGTGGCGATCAACTCGTACCGCGCCGCCGGCGGCGGCGATTTCCCGCACCTCGCGGCCGCGCCGCGGGTGAAGGAGATCCACGAGCCGATGGTGTCGCTGCTCGTCGATTACTTCGCCCGCCACGGCCAGGTGACGCCCACGGCCGACGACAACTGGGCGTTCATCGTCCCGCTGCACGCCGCCGCCCCGGCGGCCCGCCCGGCGCCTGCGCCGTAGGCCGCGGCCGCACCGAGACCCCCGACCGGGGAGCCCCGGCGGTTCACCGTGCCTTCACGGTGTGCAGGCGGCGGTCTTCACACCCGCAACCGAACCTCTGAAGGCGGGGACTGGCCGATGCGGTCCAGGAAGGGAGTCGAAATGCACTTCAAGAAGATGGACATGCACGTGCACTCCTGTCACTCCTCCGAGGTGATTCCTGGTGTGAAGGGGGTGCTCTTCTCGCCACTGGAGACGCCCGAGGAGCTCTACGAACGCGCCAAGGCGCGCGGCATGGACTTCGTGACGATCACCGACCACGACACGATCACTGGCTGCCTCGAGTTCCTCGAGCACCACCCCGAGACCCGTGATTTCGTCGTCGGTGAGGAGGTCTCCACCGAGCTGCCGGTCAGCGGCCTGACCGTTCACATCAACGTCTACGGTCATTCGCTCACGCAGCACCGGGAGCTCCAGCGGCGGCGCGGTGACGCCTTCAAGGTCGCCCGCTTCTGCCGGGAGCAGGGGCTCTACTTCTGCTGGAACCATCCGTTCTACCGCGAGAACCTCTCGACGATCGAGGAGCGGGAGTTCATGCGCCTGGTGGCCGAGGTACCGGTGCTGGAGGTCCGCAACGGGGGCCGCATGCAGCTGCTCAACGTGCTTGCCGAGGAGGTCGCCGTGACCGAGGGCAAGGGGCTGCAGGGCGGCAGCGACACCCATACCGGCAACATCGGCTCGGTTTACACGGCGGTGCCGTGCACCACGATGGGCGAGTTCTTCGGCGGCATCCTTGCTGGTGAAAGCCGCATCGTCGGCCGCCACTCGACGATGCACGACTTCCTGTTCCACAACTACCTGGTGGGGACGCGGCGGACCGTCGCCTCGGCGTGCGAGAGCCTGGCCTCGCCGCTGGCGCGGGCACGCGTCCGTGCGCTCGGCGTGCTCGCGGTGCTGCTGTCGCCGTGGATCGTCCGTCGGCACTTCCGCGGCCAGCTCGAGATGGCGCGGATCGCTCTCGCCAGCCTGCCGGCGTTCGGCCACCTGCCGCGCACCCTCCTCGACGCCGTGTGAACGGCCCGGCGGGCGCGCTCAGAGAGAGCGAGCCAGCTCGATGACCCGTGGCGTGCCGAACTTCGGCAGGCGCACGTAGCCGGACCAGGCGGCGGCCGCGAGCGTCCCGTCCTCGAGCCACTCGCGCAACCACTCGGCGGCGTGCCTGGGGTCGTCCTGTTTGAGGCCGGCACCACGTTGGATCGCCCAGCGGCGGTTGAGGCGCTCGTGGACGCCGACCGGGCGAGCGAACACAAGAGGGATGCCGAGCGCCGCGAAGAACGTCAGCTCGCTCGGTTTGGTCCACAGCACATCGGTGCGCTCGAGGAGGCGGTTGAAGCGGCGCAAGTAGGCCGGCACACTCTCCTCGTAAACGATC
This sequence comes from Acidobacteriota bacterium, assembly GCA_021782525.1. The sequence goes on from JAJXUY010000219.1 coordinate 1,669, forward strand.
TCGAGGCCGCTGCCGAGTCGGCCGGCGAGCCCTGCGGCCTCGGCCCAGAGGCGAAAGCTCGCGGCCACCTCGGCGCGAACGCCGGCGACCAGAGCGAGGCGGATCGTGCCCTCCAGGATCGGCGCGCGCAAGGAGGCGAGCAGGGAGTGCGCCATCCCCGCCTGTGCTCCGGCGCCGCCGACGGCGAAGGTGACCAGCGGTGCCTCGCCGGCGGCGTCGACAGGCAGCGGCCCGACGAGATGGGCCAACTCGTCGCGCAGTTGGGCGCGGAACGCGCCGGCGGGATCGAGGCGCACGAGCCGCGCGGCGAGCCGGGAGCGGAGCGCGCCGAGGTCCTCCCCGGCAAGCAACTCGCCCGGGAGCGGAAAGCCGGTGAGATGGATCCGCTCGGGTGGCACGCCGTAGGCGCGCAGGCGCCGGCCGGCGCGCTCGCTCGGCGTCGCATAGTGGATATGGCTCTTCCGCGGGTCGCGCGGCACCCAGACGCGGTTGAGATCGGCGTCGGTGACCACGCAGACGATCCGGTCCACCCCGGCGAGGTCGGCCATCACCGCCGGGGCGTAGAACGTGGTCACCAGGGTCGCGCCGGTCGTCCGCAGGTGAGCGACCAGACGTTCACCGACGCCGCTGCGGGCCAGCCGCTCGAGCCAGCGCACCGCCCCGGTCGGCGGCGACTGATCGCGGTGGGGGTGGAGGTGGGGAATGGCGGTGATCGCCTCGAGGAGGCGTCGCGTCGGGCGCCCGAGGAGCGGCACCTGCGACAGGCGCGACAGCGCCTCGTACCCGCTGCGCACGCGCCGCCAGCGAGCCTCCTCGCCCGGGCCGGCCAGCGGTGCTCGGTCGATCTCGAGCACCGGAGTACCGAGCGCGTCGGCAAGCGCGTGGGCGGCGCGCAGGTGTCCGTAGCCCATGTCGATGGCGACCACCGTGATGGGGCGACCCGGCGAGCGGTCGGAGGTGGCTGCGGTCGGCATCGGGGCCGAAAGCATACCAGGCGGCGCCTTCCTCACCCGCATTTCGCGCGATCCTCGCACCGCCTTCACGCCCGGAGGGAACAGTGAGAGGCGTGGTTGTCGGAATCGTCGCCGTTGCGGTGCTCGCCGGGCTGGGCGTGAACGCCCTAATGGCGTGGGCGGCGCGACGCCAGCTCTCCGTGGTGGCGCCGCCGACCGGGGAGCGACCGCCGATCTCGATCCTGAAGCCGCTCAAGGGAACGGACGCGGGCCTCGCGGCCAACCTCGAGAGCTTCTTTCGGCTTGCCTACCCAACCTACGAGGTGATCCTCGGCGTGGCCGACGCCACTGACCCGGCGCTCGCCGTCGCCCGGCGGGTGGCCGCCGCGCACCCGGAGGTGCCGTCACGGCTCGTCGCCGACTCCAGGAAGGTGGGCCTCAACCCCAAGGTCAACAACCTCGCGAACCTCGCCCGCTACGCCAGCCACGATGTGCTCCTGATCTCCGACTCGAACGTCAGGGTACGGCCGGATTACCTTGCCGACCTGGCGGCGCACCTGTCCGATCCGGGCGTCGGGCTGGTCTCGTCGCCGTTCCGCGCCGCTTCGGCCGGCGGAAGCGGAGGCGCGATCGAAGCGCTCCAGCTCAACACGTTCGTCCTCGGGGGCGTGGCCGCCCTGCACCGGCTCCTGGGCGGCGTGTGCGTCGTCGGAAAGTCGATGCTGCTCCGCCGCTCGACCCTCGAGGCGATCGGCGGCTTCGCCTTCCTGGCCCGCTACCTGGCCGAGGACCAGGTGTGCGGCGAAGAGGTGGCGCGCCGCGGGCTCGCGGTCGCGGTCAGCGGCCACGCCATCGACAACGTGCTCGGGACGCTCTCACTGCGCGCCGCCGTGGGCCGCCACCTGCGCTGGGCGCGGATCCGTCGCCGCATGAGTCCGACCGGCTATGCCGCCGAACTCCTGCTCCACCCCGTGTTCGTCGCGGCGGTCGCCGCCGCCGCCCGGCCCGGTTGGGCCACCACCGTGCTCCTCGCCGCGGCGGTCGTGGCGCGGGCCGCCGTCGATGCGGTCGCCGAGCGCGCCGCCGGCGTGCGCCGGCCGCTGCTGGTCTATCCGATGCTCTCGGCGGCCCGCGACCTGATCGTGGGCCTGGTGTGGGCGGTGCCGTTCGTGTCATCGACGGTGGCGTGGCGCGGGCAGACGTACGCCATCGGCGCGCGCACGCTGCTGGTCGGCGCCGACAGTGCGGGAACCAGCGCCGCCGGCCGTGCCGGCGAACCGGTCGGACCGGCCCTCGCGGGGTCCTAGCGGCGCGCCTGCGCCGGGGGCTCGACGCCGGCGAGACGCGCGACGAACGCGGCCACCTCGGTGAGCGAGCGCTCGCGGACCTGACGGTGCGGGACGCCGGCGCCGCGGGCGAGCCAGATCGCAGCCATCTCGGGGTGGGTGTCGAGGTAGCCGTGGCGGCCGACCACGGAGGCCGGCTCGTGCCACGGCGCCCCGGGGGCGCCGATCCCGGGGTCGGCGGCGAACCCCGGGCGCAGGAACACGACGAGATCGCCCGCGGCGGGCGAGTCGAGGCCGACCTCGGCGAGCTCCGAGCGGCCCACGATCCGCTCGACCACGTCGGCGCCGTCGACCTGGGCCTGCGCCAGCGCCACCGCCGCGGCCCGCAAGACCT
>JAJXUY010000220.1 GCA_021782525.1 Acidobacteriota bacterium
CCGCCAGCCGCAGGTAGAGCGGGTGCTGGGTCGAATCCGCCACGGCGCGCCGCGCGCGATCGAGGAGCGCGTCCACACCGGCAAGCTAAATCGGCCTACGCCATTTGTCAAAATGGCCGAGCCATTAATTCGACGAGGCATGTGGCTGCATGAACGAAGCGACGCCCGCGCGCCGCGCAGGCCCCACACCGGGACAAGGCCGTCGCCTCGCGACGAGGGGCGAGTCTGATCCCGCGCACGCACGCCGTCTCTCTTCTGTGCAGCGCGATGTCCGGGCGCGCTCTCGTGGCGAGGCCCGAACGACGTGAGCACGCGCGGAGCGCGCGCTCCACATCAACACGCAACTGATCGCGTCGCCGGGGGCGCGTTACCATGAAGCTCAAGGTGCTCCCACTCGACGAGGGCCGCCGGGCGGAGGCGCCGGAGGGGAAGGGGTCATGGAGCGGCCGACGACGATCGTCCTGACGATCTCCAGGCAGTTCGCGAGCGGCGGCGCCTACATCGGCCAGGCGGTGGCGCGGCATCTCGGCCTGCGCTACACCGACCGCGAGATCCTGGCGCAGGCCGCGCGCGCCAGCGGCGTCAGCGAGGACGACCTGGCGACGCACGAGGAGCAGGCGGCCAACGTCCTCAAGCTCGCGCTGCGCCAGTTCTCCCTCGGGCCGCCGGAGGCGCCGTTCGTGGCGCCGCCGCTGCCGGCGGTGCAGGAGCGCGACCTGTTCGCGCTCGAGAGCGGCATCATCCGTGAGATCGCGGGCCGCTACGACGCGATCATCGTCGGCCGCGCCGCCTTCCACGTCCTCGCCGACCACCCCGGCCTGATCTCGGTCCGGGCGCACGCCCCGCTCGAGTGGAGGGTCCGGCGCGCGATCGAGGCGTACGGCTTCGCCAGCGAGAAGCAGGCGGAGGAGGCGATCCGCCGCTCGGACAAGCAGCGCGCCAGGTTCGTGCGGGCGTTCACCGGCCTCGAGTGGGACAACGCCTGGACCCACCACCTCTGCTTCAACACCGCGGCGGTCGGCCTCGACCTCGCCGCCGAGCTGGTGACCACCCTGGTGGCCGCCCGCATCAAAGCGCGCGAGGCGGCCGTCGCCGTCTGAGCGCGGGATAAACGCGACCGCCCAGCCCTGCGGACGCGCCCCCGGCGCGGACGAGCCGGGCCACCCGCGCCGCGCGCCGCCGTCATCGCTGTCCCTCCCGTGTGCAGGTCACGACAGCGCCAGGGTACGCCGATTGCCCGCGTTCGGGGAGGTCGCGGGAGGCGATCGGGAAGGGACGATGAGGTCTGGCGCTCGCGATGCGGAGCGACACGGCACTCCGCCCCGCCTGCGGCGTGGCTACGTGCCTTACCACCAACACACAAGCAACGACCTCACGACCAACACACAGGCAACGACACGACACGCGCGGTCAAACCGCACGTGCGATCGAGGTTGTTGGCCCACGGCGGTGCGAGGGTCTCATCGGCCTGCGGGACCGGCCGCAGCGCGGCCTCGCAACGACGTTGACAACAGCGGGCCCACTTTCTACGATGATGCGCAGTTAGAATCAGTCTCGATTGGAAGACAGGAGGACATCGGGTCATGACAGCCGGCCAAGCTCATCCCGTGAAGAGACTCTCGAACCGCGCGCTGCGGGTCTGCATCCCCGTGCTCGTCTGCGCGCTCCTCGGCGCCGGGCGCGCCCAGGCCTTCGACGTCACCGTGTCGGCCGCCGCGAGCACGAACGGCTCGTTCGTCGCCGGCGTGTGGACGCCGACCGCGACCTCCAACCTGTCGTACGCCGATCTGAACACCCAGCTCGCCGCGAGCGACGCCGGCATCACCACCAACGGTGCCGGGACGCTGACGATCCAGCCGGTGTTCGTCTACACGCCGGTGTCCAACCGGGTCCTGACCCTCACCGCGGCCGGGGACGTCAGCATCGACGGCATCGGCGTCGGCGGCGGCGCCGGGATGCTCTCGGTCGTGGTCAACAGCACCGGCGCCGTCGCGGTCACCGACGCCGGCGTCACCACGGGCGGCGGGTCGTTCAGCTCGAGCGGGACGAGCTTCACGCTCACCCTCAACGGCGTCCACACGAACGCAACGGCCGGCGTCGGCGGCGCCGTCGCGCTCAATCACACGGGGCCTGTCGTGATCCAGGACGGCGGCGTGACCACCGGCGGCGGGTCGGTCACCGCGACCGGGACCACCTGCAGCATCGCGGTCGGCGGCGTGAACACGACCACGGCGCCCGTCGGCGGCAACGTGCACCTCGGCTTCTCCGGCGTCGTGACGATCACCGGCGGCGGGGTCGTCACCGGCGGTGGATCGTTCACCTCCAGCGGCACCGATTTCACGCTCACCCTCAACGGTGTCCACACCAGCGTCCTCGGCGGCACCGGCGGCAACGTCGCACTCAACCACACCGGCGCCGTCGCGATCCAGGACGGCGGCATTGTCACCGGCGGCGGGTCGTTCACCGCGACCGGCACCACCGCCACGATCAAGGGCACGGGGGTGAACACCACCAGCGCGACCGGCGGCGGCAACGTACAGCTCGGTTTCTCCGGCGCCGTCACGATCACCGACAGCGGCGTCCTCACCGGCGGCGGCTCGTTCACCTCGGCCGGGACGGACTTCACCCTCACGATCAACGGCATCCACACCAACGCCGCGAGCGGGACCGGCGGCGCCGTCGCGCTCAACCACACCGGCGCCGTTCTGATCCAGGACGGCGGCGTGACCACCGGCGGCGGCTCGTTCACCGCCTCCGGAACGACCGCCAGCCTCGCCGCCGTGATCACCGCCGGTCCGACGACCGGCGGCAACGTCCACCTCGCCTTCACCGGCGCCGTCACCGTCACGGGCGCCGGCGTCGTCACCGGCGGCGGCTCGTTCACCGCGACCGGAACCACGTGCACGATTCAGGTCGCCGGCGTGCAGACGGTCGGGCCGAGCGGCGGGGGCAACGTCCAGCTCACCTTCTCCGGCGTCGTGACGATCGCCGACGGCGGCGTGACCACCGGCGGCGGCTCGTTCACCTCCAACGGCACCGACTTCACGCTCACCGCCAACGGCGTCCACACCAACGCCGCGAGCGGGACCGGCGGCGCCGTCGCGCTCAACCACACCGGCGTCGTCCTGATCAACGCCGCCGTGACCACCGGCGGCGGCTCGTTCACCGCCTCCGGCACCACCGGCACCTTCGAGAACGCCGGCGTGATCACCGCCGGCCCGACGGCAGGCGGCAACGTGCAGCTCACCTTCTCCGGCGCCGTGGTCATCACGGGCGCCGGCGTGGTCACCGGCGGCGGGACGTTCACATCGCAGGGCACCACGCTCAGCATCGACACGGCCGGTGTCAACACCCTCGGCGGCAGCGCCGGCGACATCACCCTCAACCACACGGGCAACGTCACCATCGCCCAGGGCGGCCTGGCGACCGGCGGCGGCAAGATCACGGTCCACTGCGGGCAGGCGGTCGACATCGCGGCCTCCACCAACGTCGTGAGCGGCGGCGGCGGCATCTACGTCCAGGCGGCGACCGCGATCACGGTCGACTCGGCCGTCTCCTCGCTGCCGGGAACAGGCGGCGTCCTGACGGTCACGGGCCCCGTCGCCCTCAACGTCCCGCCGGTCCTCGGCGCCGGCAACATCACGTTCATCATCGGGTCGACGGAGGTGCCGGCGTTGGCGACGTGGGGCCTGCTCCTGCTCGCGGCGTTGATCGGCCTCGCCGCGGTCTGGCGGCTGCCGGCGCTCTAGTCGAGCCGCTCCACCGACCCCTTTCGAAGATCATCGAACCGGCCGCCCGCGGGCGGCCGGTTTCCTTATCCGCTCAGGCCCTCCGAACGACCGCTGCGCGGCGAGCCCCACATCGAGCCGCGTCCGGTCGACCCGCGCGCCGCGAGCCCCACGAGGCCGGATGGCCAACGTTGCCTCCTCGTTCGCGGCACGCAGTGTGTCGCGACGTCACGTACAAGGCCGGAATGCGTTTTCGCGAGCCGGCGGCCAGCAGCGCCCCGAGCGGCGCCTTCACACCTCGCGCCGACGGCACGTCGGAGCGCACGGCCGCGATCACAGGAAAGGGGGTCGAAGCGAGTTTCAGCACAGCGGCGCCACGTCACCGTCATGTTCGGCTCCTCGGGGCATTCGCGGATCAGCTGCACGCCCGCCGGAACGGCGTTGGCTCGAAGGGCGGCGTAGTGCGGGCGCCCAGGTGCCGGACGACGCGGGTGTAGCCTGAACATGTGTCGCGGGGCCGAGCCGCGGCCGGCGGGGAGGCGGCATGAGGGCGAGCGATCGCAT
>JAJXUY010000221.1 GCA_021782525.1 Acidobacteriota bacterium
CCGGCCAGCGCCACCAGGCCGCGGAGCCCGGTCGGTCGGTCGGCGAACGCGAACGCGTAGATCCCCTTGACGAGGTTGTTGCTGGCTGTGGCCACGACCACGGCCGCCGCCGCGACGGCCAGTGCGGTGCTGACGCCGGCCGTCTGGGTCAACCCCATGATGAAGGGGTCGACGTCGGTGACACCCATCAACCCGGCGAGCGCGAGCACGCCGGGGGTGCCGAACGCTCCGAGGACAAGCTTGGTGACGACCAGCAACGCCACGAAGATGCCGGCGAAGAGGAACGCGGCCCGCAGCTCCAGCGGGTTCGCCACCTCGTACTCGCGTTCGAGCGCGCCGCGCACCGGGTCGGGCCGGCGCGACCACAGGAACCCCCCGAGGATCGCCGCCGCCCCGAGGAGGAGGAACGGCACCGCCACCCGCGCCGCGAGCGCGCGGCTGAAGATGGCGAGGAGGGCGAGCACCCGCAGGTACATCGTGCCGGAGGCGAGCAGCATCGACCCGGCGAAGAGGTTCGGCCGGTTCTCGCGCCGCGCGCGCCGGGCCAGCGCCACCGTCATCACGGTCGAGGAGTAGCCCCCGCCGAGCAGCGCCGCCAGCACGACTCCACCCCGCCTCCTGGTCAGCCGCTGCAGGACGTAGCTGCCGTACGAGATCCCGCTCACCGCCGCGACCACCAGCCAGGTCCGGAACGGGTTCAGCTGGAACGGCCCGAACTCCCGGTTCGGGACCGCCGGCAGGATCACGACCGTCAAGAGGAGGAACTTCGTGAAGGTGATCACGTCCTCCGCCGGGAGCCGCTCGCTCAGCCCCTCAAGCGCGGTCTTGAGCTCGAGCAGCAGCAGCGAGAGCACCACGACCGTGACGGCGACCCAGTAGTAGCCGGAGAAGACAACGGCGCCGAGCAGGTAGGCGACGAGGCCGGAAATCTCGGTGGTGACGCCGGCGTCCTCCGCACTCGCAAGTTTGTGCCGGTAGGACACGAGGAGGAACGCGCCGATCACGACGAGGCCGAGCGCCACCGGGAGCATCTGGCCGCCGGCCAACAGCGCCATCGTGTACCCGAGCAGCCCGAGCAGCGGGAACGTCCGTACGCCGCCGAAGATGTAGTGCCCGCCGTGCGCCTTGCGCCCCTCGCGCTCGAACCCGAGCAGGAAGGAGAGGAAGAGCACGAGCACGATCTTGAGCGCGTCCGGAGGCGCGAGCGCCGCGAGCTGCCGTAGCGATGTCGGCTCCACTCACCCGAAGTTACACCCGAGGCACGACCCGCTCAAGTCGGCGGCCCGCTCAGACGTGGTTGCGCAGCATCAGCTCCTTGGGGTGCGGCTCGAGGTAGGTCTGGCCCGCGAGGTAGCCGACGTCGAAGAGGCGCACGTAGTGCCGCACGAGCGTGACCGGCACCACCAGCGGTACCAGGCCGTTGCGGTAGTCCTCGATGAGCGCGACAAGCTCGGCGCGACTGCCGGCGTCGACGAGCCGCTTGAAGTAGCCGAGGATGTGGTGGAGCACGTTGACGTGGCGCCTGGGCGTCGCCATCGTGGCCAGGCCGGCCATGAAACCCGCCTCGTACCCGCGCCGCAGCTCGTCGCGCGGCGTCGCCCGAGCCCCGGCGACCGCCCGGCCGAGCGCCGCGTACGCCGCCGGGCTGTGCGCCATCAGCTGCAGCTTGTGCGCGGTGTGGAACGCCACCAGCCGGCCCACCGTCCAGCGCCCGCTGAACAGCCGCCGCAGGCGGTGGTAGGCGAACACCCGCTCGACGAAGTTGTCGCGCAACCGCGGGTCGCACAGGCGACCTTCCTCCTCGACGGGGAGGTGGGGGAAGCGGGCGAGCAGCGCCGCGGCGAATACGCCGCGCCCGGACCGCGCGGGCATCCCGGCGCCGTACACCTTGACCCGCTCCATGCCGCACGTCGGCGAGTCCTTCTTCAGCACGTAGCCGCACAACTCTTCGTCCGCGAGCCTCGCGACCCGCTCGGCGGCGAACGACGCCATCGCCTCGGTCCAGTCGGAGCCGCTCTTGGGGGCGAGCAGCCGGACGCCGTCGCCGCCCGCGACCAGCCGGATCGACTCGCGCGGCGTCCCCATCCCGACCTCGACCTCGGGGCAGACCGGCACCCATTGGACCCACTGGCCGAACGTATCGACGAGGAAGTCGTCACGCTTGTGCCCGCCGTCGTAGCGCACCTTGCACCCGAGCAGGCACGACGACACCCCGATCCGGATCGGGGGCTCGACCTCACCCACCGCCGCCTCCCGCGCCGCCCGGCGCCCCGCGGTTACTCGTGCGGCTTCCACACCTTCCAGACGTTGCCGACGAGATCCGGGCCCGGCTTGAGGACGGCCTCGCCGGGCATCCAGCCGGCCGGTGTGGCCTCGGTCCCCTTGCTGGCGCGGACCAGCTGGAACGCCCGGATCTGGCGCACCGTCTCGGCGAACTTACGGCCCACCGGCGGCGTCAGCACCTCCATCGCCTGGATCACGCCGTCGGGGTCGATGATGAAGCGGCCGCGCAGCTCGATCCCCTGCCCCTCGTCGTAGACGCCGTACGCCCGGCCGATGTGGCCGGCCTGGTCGGCGAGCATGTGGAACGGGACGCCGCCCTCGACCATCTTGGTCAGCTCGTGATCGTTCCACATCTTGTGGACGAAGTGGCTGTCCACGCTGACGGAGAAGACTTCGACGCCGAGCTGCTGCAGCTCCTTGTACTTGTCGGCGACCGCCGACACTTCGGTCGCTCAAACGAAGGTGAAGTCGCCGGGGTAGAAACAGAGCAGGATCCACTTCCCGAACGACTTGGAGAGCTGAACGCTGGTGAACGCCCCCCTGTGGTACGCCGGAGCCGTGAAGTCCGGCGCCTTGCCGCCGACGCGTGCCGTCATCCGTTCCTCCTTGCCCGTTTCTTGCACCGGTTGCGTCACCGCGGGAGCCTCGGCCCGCTCCTCGCCCAGGACGGCTCCGGTGACGCGCGCGCAACCCAGGGGCTTTTCTTCCACCGGCCCTCCCTTCTGTCGTTGCGATCATGGTACCGCACGGGACAACCCCGCCGGGAGGCGCGGCCTCCCCGGCTCGGGCACGGGCGCCGCCGGCCGGGGCGAATGGGTGTAGAATGCACCGCTCAGCCCGAGGGGCTGCGCCTGGAGCATGACCAGGCGGCAAGGACAGGCCGATGAGCAACGAGAATAGCCCAACCCCCACCGACCAGAGCTTCGCTGAGGCCCTGGCGCAATCGTTCCAGCAGGATGAACTCGAGATCGGGCAGCTGGTCACCGGCGCGGTCATGGCCGTCCACGGGGACATCGCCCTGATCGCCGTCGGCGGCAAGTCCGAGGCGGTCATGGACCGCACCGAGCTCGGAGAGCTGCGCCCGGGCGACGGCCTGGATGCGGTGATCATCGCGCTCTCGCCCGAGCTGCGGGTGTCGCACAGCCTCGCCATCGAGCGGCGCGACCGCGAGGCGCTGCGCGGGGCCCACGCCAACTCCGTGCCGGTCGAGGGCAAGGTCACCGGCCGCAACAAGGGCGGCTACGACGTCTCGATCGCGGGGCTGCGCGCGTTCTGCCCGATGTCCCAGATCGACCTCGGCTTCCCGCGCAACGTCGACGCCTACCTCGGCAAGACGTTCCTCTTCCGCATCACCGAGCTGGCCGACGACCTCTCCTCGCTCGTGGTCTCCCGCACCCAGGTGCTCAAGGACGAGCGCGAGGCGGCCGCCGGCGCCGCGTGGGCCCGGATCACGGTGGGCACCGAGATCGAGGGCGCGGTCAAGAGCATCCGCGACTTCGGGGTGTTCGTCGACCTCGGCGGCGTGGACGGGATGGTGCACATCTCCGAGCTCTCGCACTGCATCGGCGTCCGCCCCTCCCAGGTGGTGAAGGTCGGCGACACGGTGCGTGCCAAGGTGCTCGAGGCGGACCGCGCCAAGGGACGGATCGCGCTCTCGATGAAGGCGCTCGAGCCCGACCCGTGGGCCGAGGTGGCCGAGCGCTTCCCCACCGGCTCCGAGTTCTCCGGGACCGTGGCGCGCAAGACCGACTTCGGGATCTTCGTCGAGCTCCTTCCCGGCGTCGACGGCTTGATCCACGTCTCCCAGCTCCCGCCCGGAATGAAGATGGACGACGAGACGCTCGCCCCCGGCGCGCCGGTGCGCGGTTGGGTGCGCGAGCGCGACCTCGAGCGGCGCCGGCTGTCGCTGACGTTGCGCGAGGTCGCGACCTCCGATCCCTGGGCCGATGCCGCCGGCCGCTACCCCGCCGAGTCGATCGTCGACGGGTTGGTGGAGCGCACCGCC
>JAJXUY010000222.1 GCA_021782525.1 Acidobacteriota bacterium
CCGAGCCCGAACGCGCCGCTGTGGACGTCGGCCTCGCCGGCGACGTCCTTGTCGGTGCGGTCGAGATAACCGCGGTCGTCGACCGGGTTCGAAAAGTCGAGGCTACCGCCCGGCCCGGCGAGCTGCAGGGCGGTCAGGCCGGCGAGGGTGCTGTCGGTGGAGACGTCGGCCCAGTGGCCGCGGGCCCGCACCGTCAGCCATGGGGTCGCGGCGAAGCCGAGGCGAACGTCGCCCAGCTTGGTGTCGGTGTCGGCGGAGCCCATGACCGCGTCGAGGAAGCTGATCCGACCCACCGCGCCGCCGCCGATCGCAAAGCCCGTGACGTCGTTGTCGTGGTTGGCAGCGAGGCGGTCGCGACGGTACAGCCCCTGGCCGACGAACTCGAAGCGGCCGCTGTCGTACACCGCCGACAGCCGCGTCGTGGGAACGGTGTTGGAATCCCGGCCGGTCGTGTACGTCGCCAGCACGTCGGGGTCGGGCCCGGTCAGCGGCTGGCCGCTGTTCCCCACGCCGCCGCGCGGCTCGCGCGTGTACTTGGTGACGTCCTGTTCGATCAACACCTTGACCGGCCACGCGCGGGTCTCGAGCGAGATCCCGGCCTCCTGCACGCGCTCGTCGAGGCGGGTGCGCGCCAGGTACGGCGCGCCCAGGCCGTAGAACGGGAACAGGCGCGAGCCGCTGCGCTGGACGTCGCGCAGGTCGAGGCGCAGGCGCGCCGCCCTCCAGCCATCCCAGGTGACGGACCCGGTCCAGCGGGTGATGCTGAAACGGCCGCCGTCCGCGGGGCTGGGCGTGCCCGGCGCCAGTGCGCCCGAGAGCGCAAACTCGAGCGCCGGCGACGGCAGGATGACCTCGCGACGGGTGTAGTCGAAGTTCACCGCCCACTCGCGGTCCCAGTTCACGACCTTGAGCGAGGCGTGCTGGAACGGGTCGCTGCCGAACCCCGAGGCGGTGACCTCGAAGCGGTCGAACCCCGCGAGAACGTGCCGCAGGTCGAGCCGGAGGCTCTCGAGGAACGCCCCCTGGGACAGATCGTACTGGCTCGCGAACGCGCTCCTGTTGCCGCTCTGGTGCAGCCATGCGTAGCCGAGGCCGACGCTCCCGAAATCCTCGCCGTGCCCTAGTGCCGCAACGCCGAGGCAGCAGCAAGCCAGCCAGCGAACCGTGCCCTTCATGAACCCTCCCGCGAGGAACCCCGGGACCCCGCTTGTGAAGCTCGCATGCGAATGAAATACGATTGTGTGACATTTGTCAAGTTATGACGATTAACATGCATACCATGACGTGTGTCACGCAAGTCGTCTTGCCCCGGCCGGCCGTCTCGAGCGTCTGAAACGGCTGAGGGCCTCGTGAAAGACGGGTACAATGGCCGCGGAGGTCGGTATGGCGTTTCTCGAGGAGCTGCCGGGCCGCGCCCGGGCGACGGGTCGACATGTCGTGCTGGTGGAGGGCGATGACCCGCGCGTCGTCGAGGCCGCGGGCGAGCTGGCCCGCGAGCGGATCGCGCGCGTGACCGCGCTCTGCCCGGCCGCGGCGCAGGGGGAGGCGCACAAGCGCCTGCGCGCGCTCGGCGTCACGGTCACCGATCCGGCAACCGACCCCCGCCGTGACCGGCTGTTCGACCTGCTCCACGGCCGTCGGGCGCCGAAGGGATGGTCGCGGGAACAGACCGGCGCCGCGCTGGCCGATCCTCTCTACTTCGCCTCGCTCCTCGTCGCCGCCGGCGAGTGCGACGCCTCGGTCGGCGGCGCGGTGCGCACCACGGCCGACACGGTGCGCGCGGCGCTGCACGCGATCGGCCCCGCCCCCGGGATCAAGACGGTGTCGTCCGCGTTCGTGATGGTGCATCCGGATGCGCGCTGGGGTGCGAACGGCCTGATGGTGTTCGCCGACTGCGCCGTGCTTCCGGATCCGGACCCGGAACAGCTCGCGGACATCGCGGTGGGCGCCGCCGGAACGTTCCGCGCCATTGTCGGGGGCGAGCCGCGCGTCGCGCTGCTGTCGTTCTCGACCAAGGGCTCGGCCGAGCACCCGCTGGTGGACAAGGTGCGCGCGGCGGGGGCCGCGCTCGCCGCGCGGGGCGTCGATTTCGAGTTCGATTCCGAGCTGCAGCTCGACGCGGCACTGCTGCCGGCGGTCGGCTCCCGCAAGGCCCCGGGGTCGGCGGTGGCTGGACGCGCGAACGTCCTCGTCTTCCCCGACCTCAACGCCGGCAACATCGGCTACAAGCTGACGGAACGCCTGGGCGGTGCCCGGGCGGTCGGGCCGCTGCTGCAGGGTCTCGCGCGGCCGGCCAACGACCTGTCGCGCGGCTGCTCCGCCCGCGACGTGGTCGAGACCGCGTGCCTGTCGCTGCTGCAGGCCGCGCGCGTGGTGAGCGGGAGCCGCCGTTGAGGGCGCTGGTGGTCGGCGGCGGGGCGCGCGAGCACGCGCTTGCCTGGAAGCTGTCACAGGCTGCCGGCATCGAGGAGATCTACGCCGCGCCCGGCAACCCGGGCATGGCCGGCCTCGCCACCTGCGTTCCGATCGCGGCCGACGCCACCATCGAGCTGGCGGAGTTCGCGGCCTCGCTCAAGATCGACCTCACGGTCGTCGGACCCGAGCTGCCGCTGGTCCTCGGCATCGCCGACGAGTTCGCCCGCCGCGGCCTGCCGCTCCTCGGCCCGTCGCGCGCCGCGGCCGAACTCGAGGGCAGCAAGGTGTTCACCAAGGAGTTCTGCCAGCGGCACGGGATCCCCACGCCGCGGGCACGGGTCGTCCACAACCGCGAGCAGGCGGCGGCGGCGATGAAAGAGATCGGGGTCCCGATCGTGTTCAAGGCGGACGGCCTCGCTGCCGGCAAGGGCGTCGCGGTGTGCGGGACCCGGGACGAGGCCGAGGCCGAGCTGGTCCGGTACTTCGAGGAGCGGGCGTTCGGGGCCGCCGGGGAACGGGTTCTCGTCGAGGAGTGCGTGGCCGGCGACGAGATCTCGTTCATGGTCCTCACCGATGGCACGAGCGTCTGCCCGCTCGCCTCGGCGCGCGACTACAAACGCGTCGGCGACGGCGAGTCTGGCCCGAACACGGGCGGCATGGGTGCGGTCTCGCCGGTGCCGCTCGAATCGGCCCTGGCCGCGACGATCCTGCGCGACATCGTCCGCCCGACGATCGCCGGCATGGCGGCCGAGGGCCGCCCGTACCGCGGCGTGCTGTACGCGGGCGTGATGGTGACCGCGGACGGCCCGCAGCTGCTGGAGTTCAACTGCCGTCTCGGCGACCCGGAGACGCAGGTCGTGATCCCACGCCTCGACGGCGACCTGGCGCAGCTCGTGCGCGCCGCTGCGGCCGGCGGGCTAGGCGCGGAGCGGGTGAGCTGGCGGCGGGAGGCGGCGGCGTGCGTCGTGCTCGCCGCCGAAGGGTATCCAGGCGTCCCCCGCCGGGGCGATGCCATCACGGGACTCGGCGAGGCGCTGGCGCGGCCCGGCGTCCTGGTGTTCAACGGCGGTACCGCCATTGTGGACGGCCGCCTGGTGACCGCTGGCGGGCGCGTCCTCTCGGTCGTCGGGCGGGGCGCGACGGTGGCCGAGGCGTTGCGCGCGGCGTACGAGGCGGCGGCGATCGTTCGCTTCGACGGGGTGCACTACCGCCGCGACATCGGTCGGGGGTTGAGATGACCGCGGTGATGATCCTGATCGGCTCGAAGAACGACTGGGAGGTGATGCGCGAGACCGGCGCCGAACTCGACCGCCTCGGCATCCGTTGGCAGGCGCACGTCGCATCGGCGCACCGCTCGCTGGCGCGGACGCTGGAGCTCGTGCGCGGCGCCGAGACCGAGGGCGTGCGCGTCTTCGTCTGCGGCGCCGGGATGGCGGCCCACCTGGCGGGGGTGGTCGCCGCCGCCACCGTTCGTCCGGTGATCGGGGTACCCCTGGCGGGAGGCGTGGCCGGGGGTCTCGACGCGCTCCTCTCCACCGTCGAGATGCCGGGCGGCGTCCCGGTCGCCACCGTGGCGGTCGGGAAGGCGGGCGCGCGCAACGCGGCGGTGCTCGCGGCCGAGATCCTGGCGCTCTCCGACCCCGAGCTCGAGGCGCGCCTGCGGCAGGCGCGGGCCGATCAGGCCGGCGCCGTGGCCGCCGCCGACGCCGAGCTCGCGGCCGGTGGGGGGGAGCGATGAGCGCCCGGGCGTGCGACGAGATGCCGCCGCGGCCGGAGGTCGTGCGCATCACGTTCACGGCGGACCTCCCCGGGCAGGCGTGTCGCGTCGACGACGGCGTCGAGCTCGAGCCCGGCGCCTCGTATGTGGTCGCCG
>JAJXUY010000223.1 GCA_021782525.1 Acidobacteriota bacterium
ACGTCCGCTTCGAGCCCGCCGGCTGGACCAACAACCCCCAGATCCCGTACGCGAAGTCGATCATCGATTACATCTTCCGCTGGCTCGCCGCGAAGTTCCTCGCCCCCGAGGACCAGGCGGCGGTCGGTGTGCAGCCGTTGGCCGGCGGCGAGGACGCCGCGCCGGCCCCGTCGCCGCAGCCACGCCAGCCGGCGCTGCCCGGCCTCGACGGCGGCGAGAACGGGCACATGTTCGTCAACCAGGCGGACGCGCCGTCGTGCCCGACGTGCGGCATGGTGATGGTGCGCTCGGGTGCCTGTTACAAGTGCGGCAACTGCGGTTCGGTCCACGGCTGCAGCTGACGTCGCTTCCAGTGAATCCAGGACGGCCGGGGCGGTGCCCCGGCCGTTCCGTCATCGGGCACGCCGGTCGCGACGGCGCTTGACATCCAGTGGTTGTGCTCATATGCTCACAATATGGCGCGTCCCCCGAACCCCCGCCGCGTCGGCCTCGGCTTCGCGACGCGGGTATTCAAGCCGGCAGGGAGGCCGATGCACGGACTGGCGGTCGTGCGCCTCGACCTCGACGGGCTCGAGGCGCTGCGCCTGGCGGACCTCGAGGGCCTCTACCAGGAGGCCGCGGCCGAGCGGATGGGCGTGTCGCGCGCCACCTTCGGACGCATCTTGACGACGGCGCGCGCCCGCGTCGCCGAAGCGCTCCTGGCGGGCAAGGCGCTGCGGATCGGCGGCGGGCCGGTGGTCGAAGGCGAGCCGGAGGTGTGGCCGTGCCCGGTCCACAACGGCGGCCGGCGGCGCGGCCGGGGGTGCCGCTGCGCCAGGCGCAGCGCCGGCCCCGGAGCGGCTCGCGTGAGGAGCGAGGCCGGTGTCGCCGCTCGGGTACCCGGCGACGAGACGCCCGCATCGGTTCCACCGGCCGCTGGCGAGCGCTAGAACCTGGAGCCGGACGACATGGACCTGCGACCGATCCTCGCCGACGCCGTGATGGTCACCGGCTTCGTCTTCGTGATGATGGTGCTGGTGGAGTACGCGCAGGTGGCGACCGCGGGCGTGCTCGGCCGCTGGTTGCAGCGGGGCGGCGTCTTCCGCACCGCGGCCGTCGCGCTGGTGGGTACGGCACCCGGCTGTCTCGGCGCGTTCACCGACGTGACGCTGTACACGCACGGCCTGATCAGTTTCGGGGCGATCAGCGGGGCGATGATCGCGGCCAGCGGTGACGAGGCGTTCGTCATGCTCGCCATGTTCCCCGAGCGGGCGTTGCCGCTGTTCGCTCTCCTGTTCGCCTACGGTCTCCTCGTCGCTCTCCTCGTCGACCGCGTTCTCGGGGTGCGCCTGTTCCGCGGCCGCGGCTGCCCCGACGGGATCGAGCTCCACGCGGGCGAGCGGCCGCACGGCCATGGCCCGTTGTGGCGTCGCTCGTGGACCGGGCTGAGCGCGCCCCGCGCCGGCCTGGCGGCCGCGCTGGCGCTGTTCATCGCCGCCGTGGCGCTCGGCTGGGTTGGGCCGGAGCGCTGGGACTGGGTACGCGTGACGCTGCTCGTCGCCGCCGGTCTCGCCCTCGCCGTGACCGTCGTCGTGCCCGAGCACTTCCTCGTCGAGCACCTCTGGGCGCACGTCGCGAAGCGCCACGTGCCGCGCATCTTCGCCTGGGTGCTCGGGGTGCTGCTGGCGCTCGCCTGGCTGCAGGCGGCCGAGGTGCCGCTGGCGAGCTGGATCCGCCTTCATCCGGCGTGGGCGTTGCTCGCCGCTGTGCTGATCGGGGTGATCCCGGAGTCCGGGCCGCACCTGGTGTTCGTGACGCTCTTCGCCCAGGGCGTGCTGCCGTTCTCGGTGCTGGTCGCCTCGTCGGTGGTGCAGGACGGGCACGGGATGCTGCCGCTGCTCGCCGAGTCGCCCGCCGAGTTCGCGCGGGTCAAGGCCGTCAACGCCGCCGCGGGTCTGGCGCTGGGCGGGGCGCTGATGGCGGCCGGGTGGTGAGGACGGACGGCCCCTTGTCTTGTGGGCGGGTCGGGCGCGACCGCGAGGTCACCCGCGTGCCCCGGGCCGCCGTTGCGGTGAACGGGTCGTGTGCCGGTAACAGAAGGAGTGCAACGATGCTCAAGATCGCGGTTCCCACGTGCGGCGGGCTCTTCTCGAACCATTTCGGCGGCGCCGACCGCTTCGCCCTCTTCGAGGTCGACGACCAGGCGCGACGCATCGTGTCTGCGACCAGCGCGGCGCCGCCCCCGCACGAGCAGGGGAGCTTTCCGACGTGGCTGAAGGAGCAGGGGTGTCACGTGATCCTGGCGGGAGGGATGGGGCCGCGGGCGATCCAGATGCTGGAGGGCTTCGGCATCCGAGCCGTCGTCGGCGTCGAGGGCGACCGGCCGGAAACCGTCGTGCAGGATTTCCTCGATGGCCGTCTCGTCGCCTCGGGCGAGTCGTGCCACGACCACGGGGCTCACGGCTGCGGCCAGCACGGGGCGTAACGGGCGGGTCCGGCGTCAGTGCGGCGCGGAATGGGAGCCCAGGGGAACGGCCCCTGTCTGGCGTGCCAAGCGACCAAGCCACACGAGCCAGGGGCGCCGTGCCGGCCGGAGCGCTGCCCGAAGTGCGGCCAGGCGATGGCGCGGGAAGGCTCGGCGCACCACCTGGCGTGCCTCGAGAAGCGGCGGCATCGCCAGGGTAGCCCAAGGTGAGCGCGGCCGGTCACAATAGACCGTGAGCGGCCGTCCGCGGGGGACGGCCGGGGAGGGACCGATGGGGACCAAGGGACGCGCGATCATCGGCATGGACGTCGACGAGCTGCTCGGCCTGCTCAACGCGGCGTACGCCAGTGAGTGGCTCGCCTACTACCAGTACTGGCTCGGTGCCAAGCTGATCAAGGGACCGATGAAGGACGCGGTGGCGGCGGAGCTGACGCTGCACGCGACCGAGGAGCTCAACCACGCGACGCTGCTGACGACGCGGATCATCCAGCTCGGCGGCGCGCCGGTCACCGACCCGAAGCAGTGGTTCCCGCAGAGCCCGTGCGCCTACGACGCGCCGGACGACCCCTACGTGGCCGTGATCCTGGAGCAGAACATCGCCGGCGAGCAGTGCGCGATCGGCGCCTACAAGAAGCTGATGGACGTCACCAAGGACAAGGACATGGTGACGTACAACCTGGCGCTCACGATCCTCGAGCAGGAGGTCGAGCACGAGGAGGACCTGCAGAGCCTGAAGGACGACCTCGACCTCATGGTCTCCCGCGGGAGCCGATAGGCGCCGCCGCGACACCGGCGAGCGCCGCCAGCAGATCGGCGCGACCGATCGCGCCGCGCAGCACCCCGTCGGGGCCGACGACCGGCACGAGCTTGAGCCGGCGGGTCATCATCACGCGCAGCACCTCCGCGAGAGCCGCGCCGTCCGCGACGGTGACGACCGGGCCGCTCATGATGTCGGCGGCGGAACGATCCCGCGCCGCGACCTCGACGCCCTCGGGCCGCGCGCCCCCCGCGAACCACGCGGCGAGGGAGCGGAACGCGCCCGCGTGGATCCTCCTCGCCGCCCGGGTCAGCACATCGCCGTCGGTGATCACGCCGACCGGCCGCCCGGCCTCGTCGATCACGACCACGCGCCGCTCGGCCGCACCGAGGAGGCGGTCGAGCGTCTCGGCGAGCGGGGTATCGCGGTGCACGGTCGCGACCTCGCGGGTCATCGCCGCGCTCGCCGGCCCGTGCGCGCTGCCGTGTGGCCGCGGGCCGGTCGGCTTCGGCGGCGCCTGGGCGACCGTGCGCAGCAGGTCCGAGCGGCTCACGATCCCGACCAGACGTTCCTCGGCGTCGAGCACCGGGATGCGGGTGAGCCCGTGATCGGCGAGCAGCGCTGCGGCTTTTGCCAGGCTCATCTCCGGCCGCGCGGTCACCGGCGCCGGGGTCATGATCTCCGCAGCCCGCTCCGGGTGCGCCTCGATCCGCGCGACCTCGTCGGGCGGCAGCGTGGCGTCCAGCTGGCGCTGCACGTCGATCGGAAGGCGCACGGCGCCGCGCGCCAGCAGGTCGCCGTCGGTCACGATGCCGGCCAGGCGACGATCACCCCCGACGACCGGGATGGCGCGGACCCCAGTCGCCAGCATGCGCTGCACCAGCTCGCCGACCGGCGTGTCCGGGGAGGCCAAGACGACCTCCCGCGTCATCACGTCCGTGACCGTCAGCCCCGCCGGGAACGCCCCCGGAACGCGGTGCGTGTACTTGACCACCTCGGTCGCCGAGACGGTGATCAGCCCCTCGCGGACCATCTCGGAGATCTCGGGAAGGACGCACGCCACCCG
>JAJXUY010000224.1 GCA_021782525.1 Acidobacteriota bacterium
GACGCCGCGGCGCCGGGCGGCGGCGGCGAGCGGGGCCAGCTTGCGGATCGGCGACTCCTGGATCGCGGTGGCGCGGCGGGAGATCTTCAACTCGCCTCCTTGCTGCGAGCCGGGCCGCGGCGGCCCGGCGCCCGAAACGCGCCGCGAGGGTACCGGCTCGGCGGGGAAAAGACAAGCGCACGGCGGCTTGGCGAGGGATCGCGCCGCGTGCCGGGTGGAGCGGGCTGCGGTACTCTTTCGGGCGCGGCGGCCGCCGGAGACGGGGGTTCGCCGATCGCCGTACGGGAGGGATCATGGGCACGGACGATCGGAAGGTCGCGGTGGTGACGGGGGCGAGCGCCGGCATCGGTGCGGCGGCGGCGCGGGGCTTGGCGGCGGCCGGCTATTGCGTGATCGTGGGGGCGCGGCGCGCGGGGCCGCTTGAGGCGCTGGCGCGCGAGATCGGCGGTGTGGCCCACCCGCTCGACGTGACCGATCCCGCTTCGGTGGCGGCGTTCTGCGCGGCCGTGCCGGAGCGGTTGCACCTGCTCGTCAACAACGCCGGCGGCGCGCACGGGCTCGCGCCGGTGGCGCAGGCGAGCGACGACGACTGGGTATGGATGTTCGAGGCCAACGTGCTCTCCGTCATGCGCATGACGCGGGCGCTGCTGCCCAGGCTCGAGGCGACGCGCGGGCACGTCGTCAACGTCACCTCGATCGCGGGGCGCGAGGTCTACCCCGGAGGCGCCGGCTACACCGCCGCCAAGCACGCGGCGGTGGCGCTCACCCGCACGCTGCGCCTCGAGCTCAACGGCCGGCCGGTGCGCGTCACCGACATCGCGCCGGGGTTGGTGGAGACCGAATTCTCCTTGGTGCGCTTCGCCGGCGACGCGGAGCGCGCCGCGAAGGTGTACGAGGGGCTAACCCCCCTCACCGCTGGGGACATCGCCGACTGCATCGTCTGGGCGGCGACGCGCCCTGCCCACGTCAACATCGACGAGATCGTGGTCAAGCCGGTGGCGCAGGCGTCGGCCACCGTCGCCGCCCGGGGCGTCGGGCTGTGAGGCGGCGAGCGTCGTCCGCCTGCGGCCGCTCGAGGTTGGCGGCACTCGCAGCCGCCGCGGCGATGCTGTCCCCGGGCGCCGTCGTGTGGGCCAGCTCGGCGCGCGAATTCGGCTGCGGCGCGCTCGAGGGGGCGCAGGCGCGCTACGGGCGCGTGCAGGAGGCGCGGCGACACCAGGGCAAGAAGATCGACGAGATGTTCGCGGCCGCCGGCGTCGCGTACCCGGCGCCGGTCATGCTGCGCGCGTTCAAGCAGGAGGAACAGCTCGAGCTGTGGGCCGCGCCGGCCGGCGGCGGACGCTGGGTGATGGTCGCGCGCTACCCGATCGCCGCGGCGTCCGGCGAGCTTGGGCCCAAGCGGCGGCGCTGGGACCACCAGGTTCCCGAGGGGTTCTACCGGCTCGACGGCTTCAACGGCGCCAGTCGCTACCACCTCTCGCTGCACGTGGACTACCCCAACGCCTCCGACCGCATCCTCGGCAACCGCCGCCATCCGGGGAACAACATCTTCATCCACGGCGACGACGTGTCGAGCGGCTGCATCGCGGTCGGCGACCGCGCCATCGAGCAGCTCTACCTCGTGGTCCTCGACAGCGCCGCCGCGGGGCACGAGGTGCAGGCCGAGATCTTCCCGTGTCGCTTCTCCTCGCCGGGCTGCGCGCGGCGCCTGGCCGCAAGTTCCCGGCGCCAGCCGCGCCTGGCCGCGTTCTGGGCCAACCTGCGCGAGGGGTTCGAGGTGTTCGAGGCCACCGGCACCCCTCCGGCCGTCACCGTCGATCGTTCCGGTCGCTATCTCTTCGAAAACGCGAAAATGGGGTACCAGGTACCGCAGTGACGAGTTGGCGTTTGCTCGCGGAGGGCGCGCAGCGCGGCGCCTGGAACATGGCGGTCGACGAGATGCTCGCCGAGGCCGTGGACGCGGGGCGTTCGGCGCCGGCGTTGCGGCTGTACCGGTGGTCGCCGCCGTGCCTCTCGCTCGGGTTCTCACAGCCGTACGCGGCCGCCGACGCGGTGTTCTGCGCCGGACGCGGAGTGGATGTGGTGCGCCGCCCGACCGGCGGGCGCGCGGTGCTGCACCAGCACGAGCTGACCTACGCCGTGGCCGCGCCGCTCGGGCAGGGGCCGTTCACGCAGGAGCTGCAGGCCGCCTACCAGGCGATCTGTCGCGCGTTGGTGGCGGGGCTGCGGGCGGTCGGCGTGTCCGCCGAGCTCGCCGGCGAGCCCGCCGGGAGGATGATCAAGCCGACCGAAGCGATCCCCTGCTTCGTCGGGCCGGCGGCGGGCGAGGTCGTGGCCGGGGGGCGCAAGCTCGTCGGCTCGGCGATGCGGCGCTTCGGAGGCGCGATCCTGCAGCACGGCTCGATCCTCGAACGGTGGGACGGCGCGCTTCAGGCTGGCAGCCTCGGCCTGGCGGACGACGCCTCGCTGCGCCCGGCCGTGGTGACGATCGCCGACCTGTCCGCGGAGATGCCGGAACCCGAAGAGCTGGCGGCCGCGATCGCGGCCGGGTTCACCGCTGCGCTCGGCGTCTCGTTCGCGCGCTCGGAGCTGTCCGAAGAGGAGCGCGGCCGGGCCGCGTTCCTCGCGCGCGAGCGCTACGGCCACGAGCGCTTCACCGTCCGGCGCGATCCCTGGCTCCCGGCGCGCGGGTGAAGCGCCGCGCCGGCAGCGCCAGGGCGACGCAGAGCGCCAGGGCGGCACACGACACGGCGAGCGAGCCGGTCAGCCAGCGGTCGCGGTAGGTCATCTCGATCCGGTGCCGGCCGGGCGGAACGACGGCGGCACCGAGGTCGAGATCGACGCGGTGGAGCGCCGCGCGCCCGCCGTCCACCGTGAGTCGCCAGCCCGGGTGCCACGTTTGGTTGATGAGAACGACTGAGTACCCGGGACCGGCACCCGTGACCGTCGTGGAGATGACACCTGGCCGGATCGTGGCGTCGACGACGGTGCACGGCGAGGGCTCCTCAGGCGCGCGCGGCCAGTCGCCAGCCTCCACCAAGGCGGCGGTCCGCGCGCCCGCCCCGAGTTTGCGGACGGCCGCGAGCCATCCGGCGTCGCCGGAGAAGCGCACGAGGCGGTCGGCGCAGGCGATGTCGGGTCGCGGCTGCGCTACCGATACGATCTGCGCCACGCGCGGGCCGCCGGTCTCGCGCTGCTGCAGGACGAGCCGCACGCCGCGGCGCGCGAGGAGCGGCGACATCAGGGCCGGGTCGGCGCGCACGGCGTCGAAGAACAGCCGCGTGGCGCGCGCCGACCAGCGCGGCCGCGTGAGGTCGACGTCGATGTCGAAGGCGGTCGCGATTCCCCACCCGGCGGGGACGTAGAGGACGGACGAGGTGCCCGGCGGCTTCCCCGACTCTTGCCACGTCGCCAGGTCGAACAGTCGCCGCGCGCCACAGATCCGCGCCACGGTGCTGGCGAGGTCGGTGTTGAGCGCGGGCGTCAGGGCCTGCGTCGGCACGAGCGGGCGCCCTGCCACGAGCAGGTCGAGAGCCAGCACCGAGGCGAGCAACAGCGCGCCGCGGTCGCGATCGTGCGCGACCGCTCGGACGGCGAGGAGAAACCCCAACGCGAGCCCGAGCTGGACCAGGCAACTCCCCGGCACGGCCGCGGCGAAGCGAACGGCCGCTTCGCGCGGCAGGCCGAGCCAACGCCACGCCCCGGGACCGGACGTGGCGGTCACCGCGAGGACGCCGCCCGCGGCGGCCGCCGAAAGCGCCGCGAGGCCGAGCAGGACGCGCCGCAGCCGCCGGGCCGCGGCTTCACTCCCGGCCAAGAGTGAGTCCAGCTCGTCGGCCGCCAGCACCACGATCGCGAAGATCGGAAGGATGACCCACTTCTCCGGGTAGCGCAGTCCGTCGAATGCGGGCAGGACGGCGCGGGTGGCGCCCCACAGCGGCCCGTGCCGGCCGAGGGCCATCGCGGCGCCGAGGAGGGCGAGCAGGCTCCAGCCGAAGCGGCGCCGGCCCGGCCGCAGCGCCCCGGCGGCCGCCAGCGCCGTGATGAGGAGGCCTGGGTAGAGCGAGTAGATGAACGGCGACCGGCGCGTGGGGTAGAGCCCCGCGCCCCAGAAGCGGTCGAGGTCGGCCGTGTCGACGGCTCCCATCGCTCCCGGCAGCCAGAGCTCGACGAGGCGCACCGGCGGCAACGACCAACTCGCCGCGTCGGCTGGAGTCAGACCGGCCGCGCGCGCCGACCGGGCGCCCAGCCGCAGGGCGGGGACGATGATGACCGCCGCGCCGA
>JAJXUY010000225.1 GCA_021782525.1 Acidobacteriota bacterium
CGCCGGCGGGCCGGCCCACGTCGTCGGGCTCTCCAAGGGCGGCGGGATCGCGCTGGAGCTCGCGGTCCGGCGTCCGGAGCTGGTGCGCTCGCTCGCCGTGATCGGCCCGCTCGTGCCCGACGCACCGCTCTCGGACGAGATGCTCGCCTCGTTCAAGGCGCTCGCGCGGGCGATCCGAGCCGACGGGCCGGGCGCCGTGACCGGCGAGGTGTGGCTCGCGCACCCCCTCATCGCGCGCGCCGCCGCGCGGCCCGGGGCCCGCGAGCGTCTCGAGGCGATGCTGCGGACGTTCCCGGCGGGCGAGTACCTGGCCACCGTGCGCGACCTTCCGGACCGGGAGTGGAAGCTCACCGACCGGCTCGCCGAGATCACGGTGCCCACGCTGGTCGTGCGCGGCGAGTACGAAGTGTCTAGTTTTGTCTCATCTGCGAGAGTTCTTGAGACAACCATTCCAAACGTTCGTTTAATGACGGTTTCTGACAGCGGCCACCTGGTTCCGCTCGAGCAGCCGGGGGCGACGGCCGCCGTGCTGAGGCGGTTCATTGCTCCGGAGTCTCAATTCTAAGAGAATGTGTTCCAAGCACTTCTCGGTTCTTGTCTCGACTTGACATTGCTGCTAGAGTGCCCCGGATGTTTGGGCGCCTCGATACCGTTGCCGAAAACACTGCGCGAAATGAGATCGTAGCCTCTGCGCGATATCGAATATTCGCTGTTTGTGCTGTTCCTCACGAGGTGGTTCGGACGCGTGCTGGTGGTGCCTCGCATTCTGAGACCCCCAGGGGCGCGAAAGCCGCGCAACTGGAAAAGGAGGTGACCCGGAGCGACTCGTCGATGGGAGATGCCGAGCATGGCCGTGGTCGGCCGTGCCTGTGTCGTTTCGCAGTGGTGAAGCGTGCTTTCAATTCCATTCGAAGGAGGATGTCGACATGAAGTCTGCCAGATACCTGTTGATGGCTGTACTGCTCCTCGCCGTGGCGCTGCCCGCACTCGCCCAGGTCCCGACCGGGACGCTGACCGGCCGCGCCAGCGACGGCAAGGACCCGCTTCCGGGCGTGACCGTCACCGTGACCTCGCCCAGCCTGCAGGGCACCCGCACCGCCGTGACCGAGGCGGCGGGCGCCTACATCTTCGCCTTCCTGCCCGCCGGCGAGTACCACGTGCGCTTCGAGCTGATGGGCTTCCAGACGCTCGAGACGACCGTGCGGATCAACGCGGCCCAGACCGCGACGCTGAACGCGACGATGCCGGTCGCCAAGGTCGCCGAGGAGGTCACGGTCACCGGGACGTACGACAACATCTCGACGAGCCAGCAGGTCGCGACGACGTACGACGCGAAGCTGATCAACCAGCTGCCGGTCTCCCGCGCCATCACCTCGGCCGCGGCGTTGACCCCGGGCGTGGCGACCACCGGCCCGTCCGGCAACCTCTCGATCTCCGGCGCCATGTCCTATGAGAACCTGTACATGGTCAACGGCGTCGTGATCCAGGACAACGTCCGCAACACTCCGAACGCCCTCTACATCGAGGACGCCATCCAGGAGACGACGACGCAGACCGCGGCGATCTCGGCCGAGTACGGCCGCTTCGCCGGCGGCATCGTCAACACCCTGACGAAGTCGGGTGGCAACGAGTTCCACGGCACGTTCCGTGACTCGCTCTCGAGCGACAAGTGGGCGGCCAAGACCCCGAAGACCGCCAGCCGCTCCGACAAGATCAACTCGGTCTACGAAGCCACGTTCGGCGGCTTCATCATCAAGGACAAGCTGTGGTTCTTCCTCGCCGGCCGCGACCGCAAGTTGACCAACAACTACCAGACGTACTCGACCAACATCCCGTACACCTCGACCGACGACCAGAAGCGGTACGAGGGCAAGCTGACCTACTCGATCACGCCGAACCACCGCCTCATCGCCTCCTACATGAAGGTCACCGAGACCCAGACCAACAACGCGTTCGGCACGATCCTCGACCTCGCCAGCCTCGACAAGCAGCGCGAGCTGCCGCAGGACCTGTTCGCGGCGAACTACACCGGCATCATCACCAACAACTTCTTCGTCGAGGGGCAGTACTCGAAGCGCCACTTCACGTTCAAGGGCTCGGGCGGCGACTTCCGCGACTACGTCAACGGCACCCTCGTGCGCGACAACGTGCACGGCTGGCGCTCGAACGCTCCGACGTTCTGCGGCGTCTGCGACCCCGAGAAGCGCGACAACGAGGACTGGTTGGTCAAGGGCTCGTGGTTCGCGACCTCCGACAAGTTCGGTTCGCACGACATCGTGGTCGGCTACGACTCGTTCAACGACATGCGCAAGTCGAACAACTACCAGTCGGGCTCCAACTACGTCTACTGGCCGACCGAGTACCTGTCCAACCCGGCGACCGGCGCGATCATCCTCGACCCGGTGCTGCACCAGCCGATCCCGATCGTCTACGGCGACGGCAGCTCCGATTTCACCTACTGGGCCGTGCTGAACCGCTCCAAGGGCACGAACTTCCGCACCAATTCGACGTTCATCAACGACAAGTGGCGCCTGAGCAACCACTGGTCGTTCAACCTCGGCGTGCGCTACGACAAGAACGACGGCAAGGACGCTTCCGGCAATCTGGTCGCCAAGGACAGCCGCATCAGCCCGCGCCTCGGCGTCAGCTACGACGTCAACGCCGATGGCAACTGGGTGATCAACGCTTCCCGCGCCGACTACGTAACCGCGATCGCGGGCTCGGTCGCCTCCCAGGGTGCCGGCTCGCCGTCGGCGTTCGGCTACCTCTACGAGGGGCCGGACATCAACACCGACTGCAGCTATGACAACCCCGGCGCCTGCCTCAACGAGCACCAGGTGCTGGAGCAGGTGTTCGCGTGGCTGTACGCCAACGGCACCAACTCGATCGGCGGTCCGGTCGGCCGCGACGTCGCCTACGGCTCGATCGCCGGCCTGTCGCAGATCGTCGGCAAGGACCTCAAGTCGCCGTACGCCCAGGAGTCGACCCTCGGCTTCACCAAGCGCCTCGGCAGCCGCGGTCTGTTCCGCATGGACTACGTCCACCGCGAGTACAAGGACCTCTACTCCACCCGCGTGGACATGAGCACCGGCCACGTCACCGACTCGCTCGGCAACGTCAGCGACCTCAAGATCATCGGCAACGACCACACGCTCACGAAGAAGTACGACGGCGTCAACCTGCAGGCCAGCTACCGCGTCGCGGATGCCTGGCAGGTCGCCGGCAACTACACCTGGTCGCACAGCTACGGCAACTACGAGGGTGAAGCGGCGACCACGGGTCCGTACGCGAACTCCTCGAACCCGTACTACTACCCCGAGTACTCGCAGCAGCGCTGGACCAACCCGACCGGCAACCTCTCCAACGACCAGCGCCACCGCGGCCGCGTGTGGGTCGTGTGGGACGCCGTCAACACCCGCCACAACTCCCTCAGCGTCAGCTTGATGGAGAGCTACTGGTCGGGCACGCCGTACTCGGCGGCCGGGAGCATCTACTCCTACCCGTACGTCACCAACCCGGGCTACTACCAGCGCCCGACGACCGTGACCTACTTCTTCTCCAAGCGCGGCGCGTACACGACCGACCAGGTCACCTCCACCGACCTGTCGCTCAACTACTCGTTCAAGCTGCCCGCGCTCGGGACCGAGCTCGAGTTCTACGTCATCCCGCAGATCACGAACATGTTCAACGAGATGGCCGTGACCGACCCGAACTCGACCGTGTACACACGGTACAGCGGCTCGAGCTGGCTGCTCTTCAACCCGTTCACCACGACGCCCAAGGAGTGCCCGCAGGGCACCGCCGCGGCCGACTGCAAGGCCATGGGCGCCAACTGGCAGAAGGGCCCGAACTTCGGCAAGCCGCTCTCGGCCACCAGCTACCAGTTGCCGCGCACGATCAGCGTGTCGTTCGGCGTCCGCTTCTAGCCGCTCTCGCAGTCGGACCTCGTCGCACTCGGCGCCCCGGTGGCAGCCCCACCGGGGCGCCTTTCTATGGCCGTGGGCCTCGAGCGGAGGCGACGCCGCTCCGTGAAACGGCCCGGGTGTTCGCTGACAACGGTCAACGCGTGCGGTTCGCGCTTGACGCTCGGCCGGGGTTGCGATAGATTACCCGTCCCGGCTTGGCCGGGCTCGTGTTCTTTGGCAGTGAAATCGGGGACGAGGGCGGGCCACAAGAGCCCCGCGGAGCGCGTGCTCCGGGGGACGCCCGCCGGCAGCCCGCGGAGCAGGCGCGTAGCTCAGCTTGGTTAGAGCGCTACCTTGACACGGTAGAGGTCAG
>JAJXUY010000226.1 GCA_021782525.1 Acidobacteriota bacterium
GACGCCGGCGAGCGGGGCGTCCGTCCCGTACCGCTTCGTCTCGCCGCCGAAGCCCTCGAGGATCTCGTCCGCCTGCAGTTCCATCCCGCCTCCATCAAGCGACCGGCCAAGGCTAGCACATGCCCGCGCCCCGATATGAAGGGAAAAGGGGAAAAGGGAAAGGGAAAAGGGAAAAGGGAAGAAGGGCCGAGCGGCCGAGGAGCAGGGGAGCCCAGGGGCAGGAGCGCCGGAGTAGATGGGTGGCAGCGACCCTAGGCGGTTCCTGTCTTCCCTTTCCCCTTTCCCCTCTTCCCTTTTGCTGTCTGCTCCTGCGGCTCGTCACTCCTCGCTGTCTCTGACGGTCTCATCGTAGGCGCGGCGGATCGCGAGGAGCTGGACGAGGAGGGCGCGGAACTCCTCCGGCGAGAGCTGTGTCGCGGCGTCCGAGAGCGCGTTGGGCGGATCGTCGTGCACCTCGGCGAACACCGCGTCGACGCCCGCCGCCACGGCGCCGCGCGCCAGCTCGCCGACGAACTCGCGGGCGCCGCCGGTAGCGTCGCCGAGGTTGCCCGGGAGCTGCAGCGAGTGGGTCGCGTCGAAGACGACCGGCGCGAACCGGCGCATCACCGCGAGCGAGCGCAGGTCGAGGACGAGGTTGTTGTACCCGAACGACGAGCCGCGCTCGGTGAGCGTCACCGCCTGGTTGCCGGTCGAGGCGATCTTCTCGACGGCGTGACGCATGTCGTGCGGCGCCATGAACTGGCCCTTCTTGACGTTGACCGGCTTGCCGGTGCGGCCGCACGCGAGCAGCAGGTCGGTCTGCCGGCACAGGAAGGCGGGCACTTGGAGGACATCGACGACCGCGGCCGCGGCCGCGGCCTGCGCCGGCTCGTGGACGTCGGTGAGCAGCGGCAGCCCGGTGGCGCGCCTGACCTCGGCGAGCGCGGCGAGGCCCTGCTCGAGGCCGGGGCCGCGGTAGCTCGCGAGCGAGGAGCGGTTGGCCTTGTCGAACGAGGCCTTGAACACGAGCGGGACGCCGAGTTCGGCCGTGATGCGCCGCAGTGTGGCCGCCATGCGCAGCACGTGCTCGAGCGATTCGATCACGCACGGCCCGGCGATGACGGCCAGGGGGCGGCCGCGCCCGACCTCGACGCCGGGGGCGAGGAGGACGGGGGCCGGACGCTCAGACACCGGCGGGCGCCTCCGCCGGCCCCGCAGGCTCCGCTGCGACCTCGGCCTGCTCGGCCGCGGCCTTCGCGGCGCGGTAGGCGAGCGCCGCGCGAACGAACGCGACGAAGAGCGGGTGCGGCGCGAACGGCTTGGACTTCAGCTCGGGATGGAACTGGCACGCCACGAACCAGGGGTGGTCGGGGATCTCTACCATCTCGACGAAGATGCGGTCCGGGGAGCGGCCGGTGACCAGCATGCCGTGCTGCTCGAGGATCGCGACGTAGTCCTGGTTGACCTCGTAGCGGTGGCGGTGCCGCTCCCAGATCGTGTCGGCGCCGTACGCCTCCCAGGCGCGCGAGGCCGGCTTGAGCTGGCACGGGTACTTGCCCAGGCGCATCGTGCCGCCCATCGTGTCGACGCCGAGCAGCTCGCGCATCTTGTAGATGACCTTGTACGGCGGGTCGGTGACGAACTCGGAGGAGTTGGCGCGGTCGAGGTGGCAGGCGTTGCGGGCGAACTCGATGACCGCGGTCTGCAGGCCGAGGCAGATGCCGAAGTAGGGGATCTTGTGGCCGCGCGCGAACTCGATCGCCTTGATCATCCCCTCGATGCCGCGCTTGCCGAAGCCGCCCGGCACCAGGATCGCGTCCACCTGGAACAGCTCCTCGACGTACGCCTCCTCCTCGAGCTTCTCCGAGTCGATGAAGACCAGCTCGACCTTGGCGTCGTTGGCGATGCCGCCGTGCAGCAGCGCCTCGTTGAGCGACTTGTAGCTGTCGACGAGGTTGACGTACTTGCCGACGATGCCGATGCGCACGGTGCGCGCCGGTTTGTGCAGCCGGTCCACGATCGTCTGCCAGCGCGACAGGTCGCGCTGGCCGCGCGGCAGGTTGAGCATCGAGAGCAGCAACCCGTCGAGGTCCTCGGCCGCGAGGCGGAGGGGGACGTCGTAGATCGTGTCCGCGGTGCGCGCCGGGATCACCGCGCTCTCCTCGACGTTGCAGAAGAGCGCGATCTTGCGCCGCATCTCCTCGGGGAGGTGACGGTCGACCCGGCACACCAGCACGTCGGGCTGGATCCCGATCGAGAGCAGTTCCTTGACGGAGTGTTGCGTCGGTTTGGTCTTGAGCTCGTCCGGCGCGGCGAGGTACGGCACGAGGGTGACGTGGACGTTGATCGCGTTGCCGCGGCCGGCGTCCTGGCGGAACTGACGGATCGCTTCGAGGAACGGCAGCGACTCGATGTCGCCGACGACGCCGCCGATCTCGACGATGACGACGTCGTGGTCCTCGGCGACGTCGCGGAGCGCCGCCTTGATCTCGTCGGTGATGTGGGGGATCACCTGCACGGTCGAGCCCAGGTAGTCGCCGCGGCGCTCCTTCTCGATCACCGACTGGTAGACGCGGCCGGTCGTGATGTTGTTCTTGCGGGAGGTCACGACGTCGGTGAAGCGCTCGTAGTGGCCGAGGTCGAGGTCGGTCTCGGCGCCGTCGTCGGTGACGTAGACCTCGCCGTGCTGGAACGGGGACATGGTGCCGGGGTCGACGTTGATATACGGGTCGCACTTCATCAGGGTGACCTTGAGGCCGTGTGCCTCGAACAACGCGCCCACCGAAGCCGCGGTGATCCCCTTGCCGAGCGAGGAGACCACACCGCCGGTCACGAACACGTATTTCGTCGCCATCAAGCACCACCTTTCAGAGACGTGGTCCGTGGTCCGTGGACCGTGGTCCGCCGCCGTGCCACGCCTTCGATCGGCGCCCAGGAGGAGCGGCCCGGCCACCGGCCACCGGCCATCGGCCACGTCTTCCCGATCATGAATGTCGCCTCTGGCCGCGGAGGGCGGCGAGGGCGGCCTCGGCGCGCGGCACGTCGGCCGGGACGTCGACCGCCACCGAGTCGGAGGCGGCGTCGAGAACGTGCAGCGCCATGCCGTGGGCGAGCGCGCGCAGTTGCTCGAGCCCCTCGGCGCGTTCCAGCGTCGTCTCGGCCCACCCGGCAAACTCCAGTAGCGCCGCCTTCTGAAACCCGTACAGCCCGACGTGCCGGCGGATCAGGCCGGGCTCCGGGTGGCGCGGGTACGGGATCGCGGCGCGGGAGAAGTACAGCGCCCGCCCGGCGAGGTCGCACACCACCTTGACGATGTTCGGGTTGTCGAGGTCCGCGGGGGAGCCGGGGAGGGCGAGCGTCGCCATCGGCGCCTCCGGGTGGGCGCGCAGGAACTCGGCGAGCAGGCGCAAGTTCTCCGGCGGCACCGCGGGCTCGTCCCCCTGCACGTTGACCACCACGCCGGCGTCGAGGCCGCGGACCGCCTCCGCGACGCGGTCGCTGCCGCTGCGGCACTCGCCGGTCATCACCGACCGGGCCCCGGCCGACTCGGCGGCGCGCGCGATGCGCTCGTCGTCGGTGGCAACGAGCACCTCGGCGAAGCAGCCGGCTTCCAGCGCCCGCTCCACGACGTGCGCCACCATCGGTCGGCCCGCGATGGGGGCGAGGGGTTTGCCGGGGAAGCGGGTGGAGGAATAGCGCGCCGGGATCACGGCGAGAGCGCGGTTCCTGTCCATCCTGTGGAGGCACTCTACGGGATCAGCCGGCGGGTGTCAAACGAACGAGGAGCGTAGTGAACCGCCCGCCATCGCCTGGCGGGCGGCGGTCGAGGAGCGGGCTGGAGGCGCCCCGCCCCTCACGCCGCCGGGTCTACTTGACCTCGAAGAACTTGTCGCCGCCAACGCCGCAGACCGCGCACGTCTCGGGCGGCTCCTCGCCGACCACCGTGTTGCCGCAGATCGAGCAGACCCAGACCCGCTCTCCCTTGAGGTCTTTGCCCTGGGTGAACGCCGCGAGGGCGCCGGTGTAGAGGGCGTAGTGGACCTTCTCGACGGCGAGCGCGTTCCGGAACGATACCAGCGCGGCCTTCTGTCCCTCCCTCTCGGCCTCGGCGACGAACCCCGGGTACATCTCACGGACCTCGTACCCCTCGCCGGCGACGGCCGCCTCGAGGTTCTCCCTCGTGCCGCCAACCCCGCCCATGGCGCGCAGGTGCGCGTGCGCGTGGACGGTCTCGGCCTCCGCCGCGGCGCGGAACAGCCTGGCGATCTGC
>JAJXUY010000010.1 GCA_021782525.1 Acidobacteriota bacterium
GACGCCGCGCGCGACGGCCAGCGCGACGGTCGCGCCCATCCCGAACACCTCGTCGTCCGGGTGCGGCGCGAGCACGAGCCAGCGCGCCCCCGGCGGGAACGACGCCGAGTACGGGATGAGATCGCTCTCGACCGGGAACCGCGCGCGCGTCATCGCCGCCTCCGCGGCGATCGTACCGCGATCGCGACGGCGCCGAGCAGCCCCGCGATCGTCAGCAACACCCCGGGGACGAACCCCGGCGGCTCGTAGACCCAGAGCAGGTCGTGCTCCCCGGCGGGGACGACGATCGCCATCGCCCCCAGGTCGGCGTCCACCGTCGCGACGCGCCGGTCGTCGAGGTAGCACGCCCAGCCGGGCGCGTACGGCACATGCAGCACCGCGAGCGCGGCGCCGTGCACCTCGGCCTCCGCCTCGTGCCGCCACGGACGATCATCGCGAACCTGCAGCGAGCCGCCTCCGGCCACCGCCACCGGGGCCGCGGTGACCGCCGTCGCGGCGAAATCCACACCTTCCCACGCGCCGGCCCCCGCATCCCCCGGCGGCCGCACCACGCGGCCCGCCAGCCGCAGCACCGGCAGCGCCCGCGAGTTGCGATACACTCGTCCGCCGCCGTCACGATAGACCTCCTGCCACCCGGTCGCGGCCGGCCCCGTCACCCCCGCGGGCGGAGTCGCCAGCCAGCGCACGCCCCACGCCCCGGCGAGGCCGGCCCACGGCGTCGTCACCGGCCCCGGCAGGTCCATCCCCGCCGCGCCGAGCGCCTGGTGCAGCCGCGCCAGCCCCAGCGGCCGCATCGGGTCGGCACTGCGCAGGTCGGCGAGGCCGAGCCGCGCCGCCAGGTTGGGCGGCAACGCCGCGCCGACGCCGAGCACCCGGCCGCCTCCGGACGCGGCGAGGCGTTGCAGCCGCTGCACGATCACCGGCGGCGCCGCCGGTTCGCGCGCGCCGCCGAGCACGTTCCAGTCGTGAGAAATGGCCTCGACCGCGATCGCCACTGGAACGGCCAGGCCTCCGACTCCGGCGGCGGCGGTGACGGCGACGGCCACCGGGGCGGTCAACGCCAGGACGCTCTCGGGGCCCGGCGCGACCGGTCCGCTCACCGCCAGGCCGGTCGCCGCGGCCGCGACGGCCAGTGCGGCGAGCGCGAGGCGACCGCGTGCAGGGCGGCGCAGCCAGGCGTCGAACGCGAGCGCTCCGAGCGCGGTGATCGCGAAGCCGATCAGGAACCCGGCGCGCACCCACGTCATCACGCCGAGCACCGGCAGGCGCCCCGCGATCCACGAGATCACCGGCAGTTGGTAGACCAACGCCGCGGCGCCGAGGCCGACGGCGGCGAACCCCGCCGCGACGCGCCGGTGGCGACGCCGCACGCCGCCGAGGAGCAGCAGTGCGACCGGGACCGCGCCCACGCCCACCACCACCGCCGCGTTTGGGAACGGCTGCCGCCACGTGAACGTCCCGGGGTGACCCTCACGCCACGGCGCCAGGATCAGCGCCGCCATCCGTTCCTTGAGCGACCATGACAACCCCAGATCGGGATAGCTCGGCCTAGCACGACTGGCCGCGTACTTCGCCGTGCCCGCGATGGTCGCCGCCACCGGCACCGCGCCCACCGCCGCGATCGGCAGCGCGAGCAGGAACGGCACGGCCAGGCGGCGCAGGCGACGCCACCGTCCCCAGGCCAGCGGGGTCCCTGCCAGCGCCAGCGCCAGCCAGAGGAACGCGGCGGTCTCGGGGTGTACCGACCATCCCGCCAGCCCGCCAAGCAGCACGGCGAGCCCGGCCGCCTGACGGCGATCGCCGCGGAGCGCGCCGATCAGCGACCACCACGCCCACGGCGCCGCCGCCACGACCCACGCGAGCGGCACCACCAACCACGACAGTTGATACAGCCCGAACCCGTAGGCCAGGGCGCCCGAGGCCGCGGCGAGCGGCCTCGTGCCGAGGCGGCGCAGCAGCAGGAAGCCGCCGAGCGCCGCCAGCTCGAGCTTCCAGAACGCCATCACGTCGCTGCCGCGCTCCGGCCCGAGCGCCCAGACCGGCAGCTGCAACGGGAACGGGAGCTCGGACTGGCCGTTGGCGAATAGCGGCGCGCCGCCGCCGATCCGGTCGGAGATCCACGGCGGCTCGCCCGCGGCGATGAGGCGCCGCACCTCGGACCACCACGGCGCGAACTCGAGCGGCAGGTCGCTCTGCTCCGGCGACCCGGACGCCGTGACCGGCCCGCCCCACTCGGCGCCGCCCGGCGCGCCCGGCCCGACGTGCAGCCCGCGCAGCAGCAGCCGCCCGGGCAACAGCAGCAGCATCACGTCCACCGCCACCTGGAAGAGGAGCAGCGCCCGCGATCGCCGCGCCACGATGTGCACCAGCGCGAGCGGGACGGCGATCCAGAGCGCGGTTGCGAGGTCCATCGCCCTAACCCAGATTGTGGGCCACCGCTCCCTGGCTAGCAGAGTAACGGCGCTCAAGGTCGTTTGTAGGGTTGCCGGTCTTGAGCTCCAAGTAGTCGGCTTGTAGGCAATTCAACGTTGTCATGATGTGGGCCAGCGGCCGCTCCCGCTCCAACGCGCGGTGGTGGCCGGCGCTGATCGTGGTCTCGTCGCCGGGGTCGAACTCGCGGATTTGAGCTCTAGTCACAAGACCCCCCACGAAGCCTCCCTCGATGTGCCTCAGATGCTGGCGTACACGCGACAGAAACTCAAGGTTGGAGAGGCTGCAACGTTCCTCTAGACCAAATCCGCATCTGCCATTGTGACATAGAACCTCCCCGGAACGGATGCCGGATCAACGGCGGGGTGGATGGTCCGAACCACCAAGCTGACATCGGGATGTTGCGCCCCCTGCCATCCGATGTCCGCAAGCGTCCGTGCACTCTCGGGATCTGCGTCCAACCACATCTCAACAGACCGCGCTCCGGCGCGGCGCGCGAGACGGAGTACAGCCCGGTCAAGCGCCACGAGTGCGCGAGGATCCTCGCCGTCCCAAACCAGATCGGCCCAGTAGCACACCGGTGTTCCAACACGTATGGTGGCCCAGGCGTGGGGCGCGCCACCTCGCCACACCGAAAGGTGATGGTAGGAGACGCCAGGACGCCCTTCAAATCGCCTCCCGAACCAAGCGCTGTCCCGAACGCCAGCCAGGGCGTACCGCCCCCGGGCCTTGGTCCACAGCGTATCGACCGCCGCGGGGTCAAAACCGGGTCGCACTGTATATCTGCTGAAGAAGGAGCCACGGACCTTGAAATCGCGGCGCCACACGGTGACCGGCTGGGGTTCCAATTGGTGGTAGTCCGTCCGCATGAGGCCCAGTCTGAGGTGGCGCAAGCCGGGAAACCCATAGACGAGACCGAGCTTGTCGGGATGGAACAGACGTTCGCGAAACGTCAGCACCGTCTGGATGAACGTGCGGGCGGTGGCCAGCCCCTGGTGAGCTCCCTCGACCGAGTAGACGTCCACGATCTGGCCTCCCCGAAACGTCACGGCGCCGGCCTGCAGTCGAACAGGGATCACGCCGTAGTGAACGAGCAGTGTCCCGTTCGAGTCGCAAGCCAGCAGGATCCAGAAACCCTCAGGCTTCGCCGGGTACTTCCAGCGCCACTCGGCGAGCGATCGGTTCACGCCAAAAACTTGGTTGAAGCCGTCGTTGATGGCCGTTTCGTCGCCAGGCCGGTACGTTCGGAAGACTATGTCAGACATCACGTACCCCTAGCAGCCAAGTTCCGGCCATCCGCGCCGTCGGCGGGTCCACCGCAAGTACAACTCCCTGCGCAGGGGAGCGCCTCGCCTTCGCGACCCCGCGCAGCGCGGCGAACAGGTCGTCACCGGTGCCCAGCAAGCCAGCGGCAGGCATACCAAGAGTCGTTGGCGACAACAGCCACCAGAGGCGCCCGCCGGGGAGCGTGCAGGGACTCGATGGGAACGGGGGCGGTTCGAGCGGCGAAGCCCCAAACTGTAGGCGTTGGATCATCCGCCCACGCCAACCGAAATGTGCCGAAAGGAAGCGCGCCCTTGAGGCGGAAAAGTGGCCTCGCGATCCGGCTGGATCCGCGGCGTGCCCCCAGGCATGCTCGACCCTCGCGCGCGGGATCTGCGCCATCCGCAAAGAAGCTGCAGTCGCACGGCGAAGCCAGTCAGTCTCCTCATAAAACAGAAAATACCCCTCGTCCCACGGCCCGACAAGATTGAACGTCTCCCGCTGAAACATGAGTAACGCACCAGACAAGGCTGCTGTTGCCACCGGCTCGTTCGCATCCCACACGATTCGCCAGCGAGCCAACTCCCGTCGCAACAAACGGAGCCAAACCAACGAGAAACGCCCAGCCAACCACCGCCAAACCTCTTCAGTCGGCGTCTGAAGATCGGCCGGAGGGAAGAGCAGACCAGCGAGCACAAACTGGGGGCCGACAATGTCCCAGCCGTCGTTGAGCGCTTCCATCATTGCGCCTACTGAACCTTCCTGGAACACAATGTCGGGGTTCCCGACGAGAATCACCCGCCCGGCGCTTGCCAACACTCCCGCGTTGACGCCGGCCGCGTACCCGCGGTTCGGTTGCGCGAGCAGGCGGTCAGGCGCGAGGGATTGCAGGCGTGCCAACTCCGTCGCATCCTCCGAGTGGTCAACAACCACGACCTCGGAGCCGAACTGATGCCGGCTCGCCTCACGCCGAAAGGTCGCGATGGCATCGGCGGCCACTGCCGACGAGTGATAAGCCACCAGCACGAGGGAGATCTCTGGATTCATCGTCGCGACTCGCACGATACCGGCTTGGGCGACGGTTTCACCGCTCTGCGCTCCACTGCCGTCCTGCGGCCCAGATCAGCGCTTCCTCCAGAAGGCTTGTCACCCGTTCCTCAGAAAACGCCCCTGCGATCTTGAGACCGCGGCGCCGGCACCCCCGCCAGCTGGCGGGGTTACTCAGGATCTCGATGGCTGCGGCGGCAAATGCTTCGGGACGGTCGAACGGAACAAGTGCGACGGCCTCACCGGCAAAACAACGGAACGATGAAATATCGGACGCCACGACGGGGACACCACACGCCATCGCCTCGAGGACCGGCAGCCCGAACCCCTCCTGATCCCAGGAGGGCGCGAGGAGGATATCTACGCCACGCACCAGCCGCGCAACCTGGTGAGGCAGCAGGTGGTGGTGAAACTCGTCCGGCGCGAGCAGAGAACGCTCGGCATCGGACAGCGGCCACTGCGAGAGCCTGACCAAGCGACAGTTGAGTCCTTTCGATCGCATCAAGCGAACCGCGGTGAGTCCGGTGGCAACGCCCTTCCAATCGATTTCCATCGGGCTCACAACCAGCACCCGCGCCGGTCGGTGAGGATGCCACCGCCATGTCGTCCGCCAGTACGGCGCCAGCGCCGGGGGCACCATGCGACTGGGTCGACCGAACCGGTCCCGCACCAGTGCCGCCAGGTGGGGTGACACGGCCAAGCAAGGGATTGCTGTCTTGTACGCTTCGATGATGGCAGGATGCTCGGTGACGTTGTGCGTGTAGGTTGCCTCGAACCCCTGGCAGTAGTGCACCGCTTGCCCCGACGGGACGGCCGCGGCAGCCCGGATTGTCGTCCAAAATGTGGCGACCGTGACGTCCGCAGGCGGCAAGCTCGCCGGCTCGAAGGCGCTGACCTTCCTGAATTCGGCGCTGACGGCGTACCAGTCCGGTCGATCACCTTTGCTTACCACCGTCACACGGTGGCCACGAGCCGCCAACAAGTTCGCGTGGTGGATCGGAACCTTGACTCCACCGAACAGGTCTGTCCCTTCAAGCAGATACACAACTGACAACGGCGTCGCGGTCATTCAGGAGTGACCCACTCATAGCCGATATGGAGGAGCGAAGGTGTCCACCGGGGCGAGATAACCCTGATTGCGGCCGGGACAACGACTTGGTCGTAAATATGCAGGCCATTTTCATCCATGAGAAACGCCGACACGGAAAACGACCCGGAGCTGATGGGAAACTCTGCTATTGAGAGGCGCGCTATGTAGTGCGAACCCCCAGTGAGCGTTCTTGCACCGTCCTGATGTGTCCCCGCTGCGAAGACACATCGGCCATCCTGGGAATCAACCGCAATCGCCAGGTGGTACCGCGCCTCGCACTTCAAACTCTCCACGGTGAACTCGATCTGGATTCCGTCTCGGGGACTTATGTCGCGAATTGGAGCCCCCCCAGTGTCGAGAACCCGCACGGCGGTCAAGCGGCCGGCGCTACCTGTCACAATTCGGTCTTCCTCCAGTTGCGACGTCTCACCCCGCGTCAACCGACGCTTTTCGCGTTGCATCAAGTACTCTTCGTATTCCTCGACCACGCCCTGGGAAGGTCCCTGAGACCGGATACGGCCTTGGTGCAACCAGATCGCCCGCTCGCAGAAGCTGGTGACGAGGTACATCGCGTGTGAGCAGAACAGGACAGTGCGCCCCTCCTCCTTGAACTGCACCATGCGGTCCACGCACTTCTTCTGAAACGCGCCATCCCCCACCGCCAGGGCTTCGTCGACCACCAGCACCTTGGGGTCCACGTTGACGGCGACCGCGAACGCCAGTCGCGCCGCCATTCCCGACGAGTAGGTCCGCAACGGGCGGTCCACGAACTCGCCCAGTTCGGCGAACGCCAGCACGTCGTCGAGGCGAGCCGCCATCGCCTCCTCCGAGATGCCGAGCAGCGAGCCGTAGAGAAGGGCGTTCTCCCGCCCTGTGAACTCGGGGTGGAACCCAAGGCCGAGTTCCAGGATCGCCGCCACCGGCTGGGCAACGCGGAGCTTCCCGGCATCCGGACTCGAGACCCCGGCCACCAAGCGCAGGAGCGTGCTCTTGCCCGAGCCGTTCTCACCCACGATCCCGACCGCCTCGCCGGGGCTGACCTCGAGATCGATCCCCTCGAGCGCGGTAACGGTGTGCAGACCAGCGGTTCGGCCGAACAGCGCCAGTGCGCGATCGCGCCGGCGGCCGAACAGCAGGTAGCGCTTGGCCAGGCCGCGGACCTCGATGCTCCGCTCGACGCTCGCCATGGGCTGGGCCCCTCGAAACTCCACGGAGCGAGGCTAACACAGGTGAAGATGTGCGTGGATCCTGGGTTGACCATGGGTCGAGGTTGTCAGCGACGGGGCCGGCCGCCGGTAGGGGATCGTTACCCGTCGTCCGGATTCCGTGGTCCGTGGTCCGCAAGGGCCCGGCGGAGTCGAGGATCCCCTCCGCTTCCCCGGTCCAAGGAGAACGCGGCCCGCCCGGTGAGGGCGGGCCGCGCGTGGGCACCAGTCTCGATGCGGCCGGGCTGGGTCTACGGCGCCGGTTGCGGGGCGGCTTGCGCCAGGATGAAGTTCGGGTCGCCGGTCACGTTGTCGATCACGGTCGCGTACACCGTCCCCGGACCACCGGCGGTCACCTGAATCACCGCCGAGATCGCGCGCAGGCCGGCGGGCAGCGCCGGCCAGCCGGCGTTGTGGAAGCGGTTCTCCAGCTTGTCCTGGTCCCACCCGCCGACACCGAGCGAGAACGTGTACGCGATCGGGATCTTCTGATCATCGACGGGGTTGAGGACGTTGCCGTTCTCGTCGTAGAACACCACCGCGAAGTTGACGCTCGACGTATCGGAGAGGTTGACGAACCCGAGGTTGGTGCGAGCGATGTCTTGGCTCGACATGCCGGTGAGCAACAGCCGCTTCCCCTGCCCTGCCGCGACTCCCAGGTCGGGGGTAATCGGCGGGATGTTCTGACCAAACGTGCCGGTGGCCGTCTGGTTGAACGAGCGCGCCTGCACGATCGGGTAGACGCTGGTCCCGTCGGCAGGGGTGATCTCGACCACGCCGCTCGTCTTGTCGGCGTCGGTGAGCCGACCGCTGTACAGCCACGACAGCAGGTCGTCATAGCGCACGCTGCTTTGCGCCGCAACCGTCGTCTTCGCGACGCTGCCGTTGATCGTGCTCTGGCGGCTCGGCAAGTACGTGATGTCCCACGTGTGCTCCACCGAGTCCGGGTTGGTGAGCTGCATGTCGGAGCGCCACACCGTCCCGTTCACGCCGGGCGTGTACGCTACCGCGGGCAGGAAGATCGGGGCCGACGGCGGCGGAACGGCCGGGATCAGCACCGGGTCGCCGGTCAGGTTGTCCACCACGGAGGTGTACGCCTGGATGTCGGAGCCGTCCGGGACCGCCACCTTGACTGCGAGCGGGTTGGGGCTGATCGCCGCCGGGTTGTTGCCGAAGAGTTTAGCGAGCGAGTCCTGCCGGTACTCGTAGGCACCGAGGTTTACCGACTGCGTGGCGAGCGTTTGGCCGGCCGGATCGAGCAGCGTGAGCACCAAGTTCGACACGGCGGTGTTGCGCAGGTTGAGCAGGCTGTAGTTGGTTCGGAAACCCGTCGTGGGGCCGTTGTTGCGGATGCCGGTTATCCACAGCGTCGGCGCCGTGCTATTCGGCACCACCTCGATCCCCGGCCCGAGCTGGCCGTACGTGCCACCACCCGCAGGTGGCGAGGTGAACGTCTCGCTGGTCACCACCGGCGCGACGTTGTCGGCGTTGCTGTAAAGGATGCGCAGCGCGGCCTTCTTGACGTCGGTACCGAACAGGCCCTGCTGATGCCCCCACGCGATGATGTCGTCCAGTACCAGGGTCGCGTACGGATTCACCGGGACGGTGGCGCCAGCCGTGTTGTTGCCCCACCCGATCGGCCGGAACTCCACCGTGATCTGCGACGTCTTGGACGATGAGTTGAAAAGGCGCACGTTCGTTCGCCAGTAAGTATCGTTAACCCCTGGCAGCTGCGCCGCGTCCACCGTCATCACCGACTCCGGCCCGCACTGCTGGCCGTTGAGCGCGAGGGCGTGCGAGGCGGTCGCGGTGGCAGCCGGGTAGTCGCTCCGCCCGACCGTGAGCGTCACAGTGCGAGTTCCGGCACAGCCAAACGTGTGCGTGATCGAGGCGCCGCTCTGCTGCGGGCTACCGTCGTCGAACCTCCAGGTGAACTGGTCGGGGTCGCCGTACGACGGGCCCTGCGCCGCCACCAACGTGACCGGTGAGCCGGTCGCGAGCGTGCCGGTCGTCCAGGTGAAGTCGGCCACGACGTGGCGCACGTCGGGGTAGATCGTCACGACGTTCACCACCTCGGCCGAGGTGCCGAAGCAGTTCGTGGCGGTCATGCGGACGTTCTTCGCGCCGGGCGGCAGGTTCGCCGGCCAGGTGAATGTGAACGTCGGCGTCGTCACCGTCTGGTTCATCCCCAGTTCGTTGAAGTCGTACCAGTGCCACGAGGTCGGCTCGCCGGCGCTCGTGCCGAAGGCCGCCGTCAGCGTGATCTGCTGCCCGGCGTACGGCTGCTGCTGCTCCGGGAAGCCATCGACGGGGCCGGTCGGCCAAGTGAAGCTCGCGGTCGGCGCTGCGGTCTGGTCGCACGCCGACCCGACCGTGATCTGCTGCGTGGTCGTGGAAGAGCCCGCGCAGTTGGTCGCCGTCAACGTCACGACATAGGTGTTCGCCTTCGAAAAGACGTTGATCGGGTTCTGCAGGTTCGACGTGTGCGCACCGATCAGCGGCGGGACCCCGTCGCCGAAGTTCCACGACCACGAGGTCGGTCCGCCGGTCGAGGTGTCGGAGAATTGCACCGCCTGGCCCATGCGACCCGGGTTGGGCGAGAACGCAAAAGCCGCGGTGGGAGGGGTCTGTGCGGTGCAGGGTGCGGCCACGGTGACCTGTTTATAGGTGCTGCTGCTGTTCCCGCCGCTGTCCGCCACCGTGAGCGTCACCGTGTACGACCCGGCCGCTTTGTAGGCGAAGGACGGGTTCTGGCTCGTCGACTTAGTCCCGGCCAGGAACGGAGTCCCGTCGCCGAAGTCCCAGTTCCATCTGACGGGGGACCCGCTCGAGGTGTCGGTGAACTGGATCGGCTGGTTCGCCTGCGGCAACGCCGGGGTGTACCTGAAGCTGGCCGTCGGGCCGGCCGCTGGCGTCGGCGTCGGCGGGGGGGGCGGGGGGCTCGAGGTCGTGAAGCCCCACGTCGGGGATGTAACACTGCCGCAGCTGTTGGTGGCGGTCACAGACCATGGATAGGGCTGACCGCCTGAGGTCGTGACGACGTATGACGAGTCGCCAGCGGGAACCGCAAAATGGAAGATACCCCAGTTAACGGTATAGGTAGGTTGCGGGCTGGCGCCGGACGCGGGGCTCCAACTCAAGGTGACCGACCCGGGCGCGACCACAGCGCCGTCTGGCGGGTACGGGTTCACCGGCGCTCCGTTCGAGCAGGTGGTCACAACGAAGTTTGCTGGGACCGGCGCCGGGACCGGGGTGACCACGTTCGTGCCGTCCGTCGCCGACGCGCCGAGCGCCACCGTATGGCTGCCCGCGGGCAGGCTCGAGATCGTGCCGGTCACGTCCCCGGTGAAACGCCCCGCCTGGGTGGCCGGCGTCGCGGACGGGCGGCCGGAGACGTTGTCCTGCGCCCACACGAAGTTCGCGGTAAACCCGCTCGCCACCGCGTAGGTGGCCTTCACCGTGATCGGCAAGCTGCTCACGAAGTTCGGGTACACGCTGCCGGTCTGGCTCGCCGTGACGTTGCCCACCGCGAACGAGGTCGGTGTGACCGGACCGCTCGTCGCGCACGAGGCCCAGTCGCCGCTATTGTTAACGGTCAGGTTGGCGCACGAGGAATCCACGCTTCCCGGGAAGCCGTAAATGGCAGCTACGGCCACGGTGTACGGCCCGCCCGAGGACGGCACGGTCCAGATACACGTCGCGGCGCCGTCGCATGACGTCAAGTTCGTCACACCCACCGAAGCCGTTTGGTACCACTGCCAGTTGGTGGGCGTGCCGTCCGAGACGCCGGGCGCCGCTGAGAACGTCACCGTGTCGTTCGCGAGGTAGACGCAGCTCGGCCCGCCACACGGCGTGCCATTGACCGCCGTGATCTGGACGGCCGCCTTGGGGGTCGAGCACAAAAAGATGCTCTTGGTCAGTGGGTACGAAGTCCCGCTGGCGTCGTGCAGCGTCATCGCGACCTGGTACTCGCCCGGAGGGCCGCTCGGGGGAGACTGCCACGCCAGGGGTGGCGGCGGTTGCCAGGCGTTGCTCCCAGTCTCATGCCAGCTTTGCGTCCCGCTCGTGGTCGGCGTGATCACGAGATCCCCAGTGGCGATGCTCCCGGTCGAGCCGTCGCTGATGGTGAACGTATCGCCGGGAAAGCCCTGCGCAGCGAGTGGGTTCGTCGTGCTCGGGCTGCAGTTCGCCGTCGACGGGGCCGCGCCGCTCGCGGTTGGGGTCGTCGCGGTCACTGTGAACGCCGGGGCAGGAAGCGTGGACAGGCAGGCCGGTGCCACCGTGATGATGTCGCCCCAGGAGTACAGGGCGCGCGCCACACAGGACTGCCCTGACGGGGTCGTGAACGCCGACAGCCCCATGACCCCGGGGTGCAGCGTCGGGTGGACGCACTGCAGAGGATCGATGTAGGTCGCATTCCCCGGTTGCGGGTTGGTGTCGAGCGCCAAAGGGGGCCCGGGTAGGCCATTGGAACCGATCGGGATGTACCCGAGGTACTGGCCAATGCCGACGACGACGACGGCGCCTCCCGTCGTCGAAATGACCGTCAACCCCGGTCGCGTCACCCCGACGTAGAGGGGCGCGCTCCAGATGGTCGTGGCCACCGGAACCGGGTTGGTCAGGTTCGAGATGTCGAAGGAATAGACTGTCTCGGTCTTGGGGTCGGCGGCGTGCAAGACGGCATGGACAGTGTCGATCGCCCAGGGGCCGGCAAAGAGGTTTGCGGCCGTGGATCCGGTCCACATCGCCACCACCGGCAGAGGGATCGCGCTCGGGTTCGTGACGTTCACCACCACCGCCTGATAGCCGTTGGAAACCAGAAGATACGTTTTCCCGGCAAGCGTGAGCGTAAAGTAGGCCAAGGTGCCGCCGCTGCCCAGGGAGAAACCGCTGTAAGCGCCGTCGTTCGCGCCTCCCA
This sequence comes from Acidobacteriota bacterium, assembly GCA_021782525.1. Next base: position 11,954 of record JAJXUY010000010.1, read on the forward strand.
CCGGGACGCGGTAGCGGCGCGACGTCATCGCTGCGAAACTCGGCGGCGGTGTGCTCGAGCCGGCACCCTGGAGCCAGTACAGATACACCGATGCGTCACTGTCGCTGATCGCCTTGGCGTCGAGCTTCTGTCCCGCCGCGAACACGTCCCCGTTGCCGGCGCGAAACAGCGCCGAACCGCGGTAGTAGTAGCTCTTCAACGCAGTGCCTGGGTTATAGCCAATGGAGAGGAACTGCTGTGTGTCCACCTCGAAGTAGTCCCAGCCGTACGTGTAGAGCGACGCCAGAGCGTACGGGAACCCGTCGAGCGTGGCGATCTGACGCAGATGGGGGGTCAAAGGTCCGCCGGTCCCCTCGCCACCCAGCGTCCACGGCACGTGCACGGCGCTGGAGGTCAACGGGCGTGGGTTCGAGGGGTCGGTGCTGTCCCAGACATCGAGGCTGTTGTAATGCATGTCAAGGACGTACGACTTCGAACTCACGTTGACGGTTGCGTTGAGGTATGTCCCGAAGGTGACGTAGTCGCTGTCGTAATAGGCTGTGGCGCAGATGCTGTTCATCGGGGGGGAGGCGCTATAGCACGCCCCCGCCACCGGGCGGCCCGCCAAGACCGTTGCTACAGCGACGGTAGCCGCAAACGACCAAGCGCGCTGAAACTTCATGCCCACCCCCTTCGCCGACAGTGTAGACAGTGGGCACGTCGATGTCCAGCAACCGTTGTGACACCCGCCACATCCAACGTGCGCCCCAGGTCGAGGATCGCCTGATCCGGGACCGAAATACCTCTTTCGCTCCAACGCCGGCTCCCAGCAGTGGCAGGTCTCAAGGCCAGACGGCCCCGTCATACCCAGCCCGGCGGCGAACAAAGAGACCAAGAAAAGAACTCGGGCGGGCTCGCGCCCGCCCGAGTCGAACGTCTCGAAGCTGACTTACGGAGCGGTTGGGGCGGCGTTCAGCACAGTGGCCGTCGAACCGTTGTAGGTGTTAAGCGACGGGAGAACGTCGTTCGTGAAGCACCACACATTACCGAGCGTGGCAGCCTCGAGAGCCGTCGAGTAGGTGCCGAAGTAGTACTGCACACCCACCCAAGCCTGAACGTTGGACGTGGACCTCGAGGAGATCGAAGGATCGAAGACCAGCATCATCCAGCCGTTGTTGGCCATCAGACCGTTCCAGTTGGCGACGGTCAGCGGCACCTTCTGCGTCTCGTAGGGGATGACGTTGGGCTCGGCCGTGGTGAAGCCCGACGGGCCACCGCCGCCACGAGCCTTCGAGTTCTCGTTCTCGTCGAACGCGTAATACACGTACGGCGTGCAGGCCAAGGCAGTGGTCGCAACGCCGTACTTGTTGTAAAGAAGTTCGTCCTCGTTCTTCCACACCATCACGTTGCTGGTGATGCCACCCGAGTTGAGGTAGCGGAAACCGAACGCCGTCGCCAGCGGCTCATGGAAGTCGTTGACGCCGTTCGCCGTCGAGTAACGGCTGTAGAAACCCTTGTGGGTCGCGCTGGCCCACGCGTTGCTCGCCTCGATCGACACGGCGGGAACGGACTCGGAGAAGTTGGCGGACGCATTCAGGTAGGTGACGTCGCCGATCAGCACGTTGTTGTACGTCGGGAACACCGTCGGAGTCCAATAGGCGACGTCATCCGGGAAGTTCTGGTTGCACGCGCTGACGTCGTCCACCGTGACGTAGAAGAAGACCGGGTTCGCGGTCAGGTTCGCCAGATACGGCGGCGAGGTCACGGAGCCGGTCTTGCAAGCTGACGCGTCCTGGTCCAACGGCTGGATCGCGGACTGCAGCAGGGAGATGATGGTGCTGCTGTAGCTGGAGAGATCGCCGTACGGGAAGTTGCAGCCCAGGCTGTTCAGCGACGTGAAATCAACGTCTTGAGGAGCCGGCAGGGCGGTGGTGTACGTGTTCGAGGTCGGCCCGTACGGAACGGCCGCGGTACCAGTCGGACCGGCCCAGAAATCGCCGATCTGCGGCATTCCGGGCGGCTTCGGACCGGAGCCATCGTCCTTGGCCGGCTTCGTGGAGTCGCCGGTGTCGAAGAGACCGAAATTGCCGCGCAGCATGTCGCGGAAGTTGATCGTCCAGACATCGTAACCGGAGAGGACCTCGTCGAAGTCGATCACGTGGTTCGACTGGGCGTCCCACACGGTGACGTGGATCAGCTGCCGCGTGCTCGACACGTTGGTGATGCCAAGGAGCGTCGTGTAGCCGTTGTCGGTAGGAGCCCCACTCGCGTCGAGGTCGACGACCGCGTAGGGAACCAACAGGGTGGCGGCCGGCACGTAGTCCCTGGCGCAGAAGTTGGCATAGGCCACTCCGCCCGCCAGAGCCAGCACCGCAGCCAAAACGAAAATCTTCTTCATCTGTTCCTCCTTCTTCTTCTTCGTACCGTGTTGTGGTGCAACGTCGGCTTTCTGTCGCAGTTGACTGCCAACTTCGACTTGCCAGCGATCCCATCACCTCCCCACCATGGATTTTCGTCAAGCAACCGCGGGGCTTGAACTCTCGACTCGGCCCCCAACTTTCCCTTCGTCGAACTGCTTACCTATGCTGCATCGCCATCACGTTAACGCCCCTGGCTGTGCCTGTCAAGCCCCCTGACCTGGCTTCAACCACGGAGGGTACTCAGCCCGGGAGCCGCTGTCAAGGCTTGGAGCGGCGCGCGGCGTCCCGGGGCGGGTTCTTGAGCCGAGGGTGGAAGACCAAGACCCCGCCTCCGCCCTTGGTCCCCTTCGGCGACCCCATCACGATCACGTCGCCCATGCCGTCGCCAGACAGGTCGGCGATCCGCACGTCGAACGGGTCCATCTCCCCGAGCGAGACCTCGGGCGACCGCTCCTCGTAGAACTTGCCGTCAGAATACTGGAGGAAGATACGGAGCTCCCCGTTGGACGAGATCGCGGCGATGTCGTTGCGGCCGTCACCGTCAATGTCCCCGACCGCGACGCCCTTGAAGTTGTCGTAGGCGACCTTGGTCTTGAAGAGAACGTCCTGGTGCGGGGTCAGGGTCGGCTTCCCCTGGGCGTCGTGGAAGTGATAGATCACGCAGGCCTGGGTCGGGTCTTCGACCTTCCGACCGTTGAATTCCTCAAAGCAGAGCACCACATCAGGGGACTTGAAGCGATCGAGTGGCGCCGCCGCGTTGGCGAAGACGAACGCGCTGTACGGAACTTGCTTCTCGGCAATAGGCTCGAAACGCTCGCCTTTGCCGACGTTGCGCATGAACAGGCTGGTGACGCCCTCCATGCGTGAGGTGAGCAACAAGTCGGTCCAGCCGTCACGGTCGATGTCGGCCGCCGACAGCCAGTCCCCCTGGATCTCGGTGGGGAAGTCTTGGGTGATCGTCTTCCATCCATCCTTCAAGTTGAGGAAGACGTTGACCAACCCTTTTCGCTGCACCTTGTTCGTGGTCAGGTCGAGGTTGATCTCCGCCAACGTTGCCACGTCCGGTCGCCCGTCGTTGTTGAAATCGGCCACGACCAGCGAGCGAGACGTCACAGCCTTGTTGGCACGCGGCAGTTCCACCCAGCGCGTGAAGTCGCCCTTGCCGTTGCCGTACAAGATGTAGGTGCCGGAGAAATGCGACGCCAGCGCGATGTCGGGATGCCCGTCGCCGTCAAAGTCCGCAACCCGGACCGTGCCGTAATCGAGCTTGACGCCCTGCTTCGGCCACTTCACATCGCTCCACAACCGCCAGCTGCCGTCCGCTTGCTGGAGGAAGATCGACGGATGTGATACCCCGAGTCGAGGAGGTGGAAGGATGAGGTCAGGGCGGCCATCGCCGTTCATGTCGGCGATGTCGAACGACATCTGCCAGCGCCCGTTCTTGGGCAGGCCTTGGTCGCGGCGCTCGAACTCGAGCTTGTCGATGAACGGCGGGACGATGTCGGGCGTACCGGTAACCGTGTACTTGTCCGCCATATAGGCGGCCTTCGCGAGACTGAGCGACTCCTGAACCTGCTGCTCCCGCCAGGCCTGGTGCAGCGGCGACTTTGGGTCCTCCGGGGGCAACATCCGGACCAGGTAAAACGAACCCTTCTCACCGACCAACTGAAACTCCCTCTGTAACAAACGGGTTTCCTTCACCCGGTCTGAGCCGACCAGGATGGCGTCTTGCTTCGGGATGCGGAAGATGCGAGCCGCCAGCTCTTCAATGCTTGGCCCCTCCTGCTGGCCCGGTGTTGGCATGCCTTTGGCCGGGACCATCGGTACCGCCGCCGGTTGAGTTCCAGCCTGCTCTGGAGTTCCCTTCGCAGGATCAGGCTGTTGCGCTGCAACCGAAATGCTCGTCAACAGTAGGAGAGCAACAAATACCCGACTCACAACTCTTCCCATGAACCACCTCCACGTGGCCGCCCCCTCGGCGACCGCGATCTCGACTCTCAGACGACGTCCCGAATGGCCCAGGCCCGGCGGCCAAAAATAGAGCCACCAACCCCGAGCGCCAGCAGAGCGCTCAGCGCCGCAACGGCAAGCCGCCCCAGCCCCGGGGGCCGGCCCGTGATCACGGCGCGGAACGATTCGAGCACCCCGACCAGAGGGTTCAGCGCCAGCCATGGCGCCAAAGCACGCGGCACCGTGCTTTCCGGGTAGACCACCGGGGTCAAAAAAAAGAGGACTGACAGACCCGTCGTCAACACCTGCGTCAAGTCAGGCAGGAAAGCACCTGCCGTCACAAACAGCAGGGTAAGTCCCACGCTTCCTGCCACGAGAAGCAGAACACCAACCAGGAGCCAGGGCAGTTGTGCCCAGACCAATGCGCCCAGAAGCGCAGCAGCCCCAACCGCCAGCCCAAGACCGATGGCGTATCGGGCCATGACCGCTCCGAACGCTCCCATGGCAAGGACCTCCAGCGGAGCGTTGACGTGCCGCACCAGGTTCGCTTGCGAGCGCGCCAACCCGGCGGCCCGAGTCAGCGCCTCTTGGAAGGCCAGAAAAGGGATCAGGCCGGTAACCAGATAAAATCCGAAAGCACCCACGCCCGGCCGCCCTTCAATTTTCATGCCAAGGAACCAGGAGAAGACCGTGAGGTAGAGGCCGAACTGCACGGCAGGTTCGATCAACGCCCAAGCCGCACCGAGCGCCGAGCCGACATACCGGGCCCGAAACTCCCGGCGGATGAGCGCCAGAACAAGCCGACGCTGCCGGACCAGGTTGGCCACGATCACGAACACCGGCAGCGAAGCCCTTCCTGCTGGTTGACAAACAGATCATGGGGAATTAGCATAAGCATCGGCCCGGTCGCACACTAACAGAAGTCCAGGCGGGCCACAAGGTCATGGTGATCAACCGCATGGGTCCCTCGCAGCTACCGACGGCCATGGTGGGCCAACTCGTCCGCCACCATCGGGTTGAGCGTCAGCTTACACAAGTGAAGTTGGCGCGCCAGATTGGCGTCCAGCAGTCCGACTTGTCGCGAATGGAGAAGGGGGAGTACCGGGTCTCGCTCGATGTCCTTTTCCGTTTGCTGCAAGTGTTCGAGCTGTCGCTCGGGGAGTTCTTCGGTGACCTCGCACAACGGGGCTTGACTCCCCAGGAGGCGCACCTGCTAGAATCAATCAGAGTTTTGCCGCGCCAAGAGCAGGACGAGGTGATGGAATTCGTCGAATTCAAGCGCAGCCGGCGGAAGGAGCGCGACGAGTGATGGGGGCATCGGCACGCTATGTTCGTCTGACCAAGCTGGCTGAGCGCGCGTTTGCGCGCGGGCGGCTAGAGCGCGCGCTGTCGCTCTTCTCCGCCGTGGAAGATGAAGCCAAGCGCCTAGGCGACCGCGAGCTTTCCGACCGCGCTTTTTGTAACCGCTGCGTTGTGCTGCTCGAACTTGACCGGCTCGACGGCGCCGTCGGTGAGCTGAAGACCGTCTTGATGCGCGCCCGCGACCCGTTCACCGCCTGGATGGCAGCGTATTACACGGCGCAGGTCTATAAGGCGGAGGGGAACATTCCGCGGGCCTTGGCATACGCGCGGCGGGCGAGCGAGCTGGCGACGGCGTGCGGCCAGGAGCGAGCGCTGGCGGCGTCGGCAAACGAGCACGGTACGCTGGCATTGCTCGATTCCCACTTCGCCGAGGCGGCCGAACGCTTCGAGCAGGCGCTCGCGGTTGAGGGGAGTCTCGATGTCCTCGGTCGCGCGATCGTCCGCGACAACCTCGGCTATTGCCTGATGTGCACCGGGTGCGTCGGGGAGGGGTTGGCGCTCTCCCAGGCTGCGGCGGCCGACGTCGAGGCGCTCGGAGCGCGCCAATACCTGGCCGAGATCTACCAGGATCTCTGCTACGGCTCTTTGCAGCAAGGCCTCTTCGACGAGGCGCGCGGCTGGGGCGAGAAGGCGCTGGCACTGGCGCGCGAGTACGAGCACCCGACCGTTGCCCGCAATACACTGATGTTGCTTGCCGACGCGGCCATGGACCTCGAGGACGAGGCGGCGGCCGACGGCTACTTGCAGGCGCTGGCCGAGTACTACCCCGATTTTCGTGGGATGAAGGCGTTTTTGTCAGCGTTCAACGTACGGGACGTGATCAACTTGAAAGCGTGAGGGAGCGATGCTTCGAAGGATTCTCGCCTGCTTTGTACTGATCGGCGCCGCCGCCGCTGCTGGGGCGGACCCGTACTTCCTGGACCGCACCGGCGTGCTGTGGACGGCGAGTGCCGCCTCAGAGGGTCTGGTCCTGACCGGGACGAAGGACAACGTGCAGGTCGTGCGCAGCGTGGTGCCGTTCCCCATCGCGATTGCGGGCACCACCGACACGCAGATCCAAGTCGCGGCCGACGACTTGACGGGGAAAGTCGCAGTGGTATGGCAGCGCAACTGGAGCGATCAGGCGTCGGAGATCATGCTGGCCGTGTGGCACGACGGCGACTGGGAGCGTGTCAAGAGCTTGACCCAGAACCTCCTGCTTCAACCCCGCAACCCTGAGATCCAGCTTACGCAGTTTTCAGCCTCGGTTCCGGATCCGGCTGCACCCAACGACCCAACCAAGGCCACGCTCGTCCAAGACAGCTACCTGCACGCCGTGTGGTGGGAGGGCACCGATACCGGCCACGCGACATATGCATTGCTACGGTTGACCGCGGACGCGACCGATAGCGACGCGTTGACCAAGCTGAATCTCGACAGCCTCACATCCCTCGGTTTTGGGTGTGCGAACCCGGCGCCACCCGCGGTGCTCGAGCATCCGCTGTTCGCAAGTCAGGACACCCACGATCATGCGCTCGTCTTCTTCGGGTCGCAGCAGCTGTGCCAGTTCCAGTTGGTGGAGGTTGGCTTCACGGTCGACACCCAACCGGCGACGGCGACGACAGGCGGGGGCATGACGGTCGCAACACAGCGCCGCCGTAGCGTGCCGATCTTCGGCGTGAAGAAGACCTTCGCATTGAACCAGGACATGAGCATGGAGGGGACGCGAGTGATCCTCGGGTCCAACCTCAACCCGGTCGCCTACCGGGTCGTGGGTCCCACGATCCAGTACGTGACGTACGCCGATCAGGGCTGGAGTCCGGTGCGGACGCTCGCGGTTGCCGATGGCCTCACCCTCGATCAGGCGATTCCGCTGGTCGAGAACCTGGCGCGCTGAGTCGGCGCCGACCGATTCCTTCGAGGGGGCTGCGGCCCCCTCGTTCTGTTCCGGCTCCCGTGGCGCGGCGGCCCTGGGCCGTGCGCACCGGTCCTCCACATCGGATGAGGTCCAAGGCTGTCACCGGGCCGGCGAGGCGGCGGCCCCGCGGGTCGATGATCGCCTCTGCGGCCGCGCCCGAGCGCGGGCGCCCTCTACAGCTCGCGCGGGAGACCGGCGCGCGGGTCGCCGGCACCGGCGTACAGGTCGGCGACCTTGCGTGCCGCGTCGCGACCGGCGGGCGAGACGACGCGCGGCACCGTCACCTGCACGGTGTAGACGTGGTCGCCGTTGACGCCGGTCTTGACGTTGCGCACGCCCTTGCCGCGCAACCGGAAACGCTGTCCGGATTGGGTGCCGGCCGGGATCTTGGCACGCACGGGACCGTGAATGGTGCCGATCTCCACCTCCGCGCCGAGGTACGCCTCCGTGAACGTCACCGGAACGGTCGTGTGGATGTCGTCGCCCTTGCGCTCGAAGAACGGGTGCGGGCGCACCTTCACCGCGACCGCCACCTCGCCGCGGCCGTCGCCCTTGAGGCTGGCGCGCACCCGGTCGCCGTCGCCGACCCCGGCCG
>JAJXUY010000227.1 GCA_021782525.1 Acidobacteriota bacterium
AGACTGTGACTCATGCCCCCTCCATACAGTGCGGCGGCGGGAGGTCGCCCCCCCGCCGCCGACGCTCATCGTGGCGTGTCTACCTCACTTGACGTGGCACTTCAGGCACAGCGCGCTCCCCGTGTTGGCGACGCGCAGAAACGGAACGTTCGCCGGGTCGTGCACGTTATGGCACGACGCGCACTGCACCTTGGAGTTGTACAGCGGAACTCCAGCCACGACCAGCGAGGCGCTGGCCGGAGACACGAGTCCGGTGTCCGCCGTCGCAAGCGCGGCGTCATAGGTGAAGTTGATCGGGTGGTCGTCTGTCAGGCTGGTGCCGAGGCTGGCGCCGCCAATGAGCATCCCTGAGGCATTGATTACAGCGCCGGCGGCGAAGGTCGGCGCGCCGCCCACAGGGGCCCTGTACATCGAGAAGACCGACACCGTGCCGTCGTGGCAGGACAGGCAGAGGTTGGAGACCGCCGCCGTGCCGGCGCTGGCGCCGCCAAGTTCGACCGGAACCGCGTTCATGGTGGGGCTGCTGTACACACCGTAGGTGGCCGTCCCCGAGAGCGTGTGGTTCCACAGCGGATCCTGGCCGTTCGCCGCAGTCACCTGGTGGGGCGTGTGGCAAGTCACGCACACCTCGGTGAGGGGGGTGGCGCCGCTTGTCAGGCTCCGCAGGTCGTGCGCCGATCCCACGACGCTCGCAGCCCGGGCCCCGCCCGCCACGACCAGCATCCCCAGGGCCATCAGAATGAATCGCCTCATGTTGACCTTCCTCCTTTGAATGGCGCCGTGCTCATGATTGAGCCGGCACTCGCTTGTTTGTCAAGCAAGTGTCATGCCACGGAGCCCAAGCGGAGGCGCCCAGCCGCACCGCACCCTCCCCGCCGGCACGCCTCTGGCGATCCCGCCGCCTTGACTGGCAACTTTAGCGTCCAGTATGGTTTCGCGAGGTGACTCGGAGTGGTCTGCGGCGGCGACACGCGATGCGTTGCGGCGGTCCCTCAGCCAGGCCGACGATGTGGGCTGGGCAGAAAACCACAGTTCAGGGACGAACTGGGGATTATTCCTCAGTTCGTGGCTGCAGGAAGCGGAAGAGCTGCACGCGGTGCCCGAGCTCGTCCACCACGGCGAACTCGTTGCCGCGCACCGCCACCCCCGCCGCGACCTGGAACGCGCCCGGCCCGGTCCCGCCGCCACCGACGAAGGTGAGCAGGTGGAGGTCAGGGTTGAAGACTTGCACATTGTTGAACGCCCCGTCTGTGACGTAGATGAGGCCCTTTCGGTCGACTGCAATCCCCTTGGGCCGCACGAAGTCGCCGAAGCCCACCCCACGCCGCCCGAAGGTGTCGAGGAACTCGCCGTCGGGGGAGAACACCTCCACCCGGCAGTTGATCTGGTCCACGACGTAGAGGTTGCCGGCGTGGTCGAAGGCGAGCGAAGTGGGGAAGTTGAACTCGCCCTCGCCGTCGCCGCGCTTGCCGAACTCCGCCGTCTTATCTCCGGACTTGAGGTCGAAGACCACGATGCGCTGCCCCTTGGAGTCGGCCACGTACAGCGCACCGCCGTCGGGGGCGACGAGCGCGTCGGTGGGGTTGACGAGCTCCCCTTCCTTGCCGTAGGCGCCCACAACCTTCCCGGCCGGATCGAAGGCGACGATCCGCCGCAACGCCGCGTCGGCGACATAGATCGTGCCGGAAGCCGCAACCGAGACGCCGAGCGGCAGCTTGAGGCGTAGTGAGCCGGTGGTGCCGAACACGTCAAGGCGGCGGCCCTGGCGGTCGAAGCGGAAAAGCGCCCCCAACGCCGGGTCGGTGACCAGGATCCGCCCCTGGCCATCGAACGCCACGCCGTACGGCTTCTTCAGCCAGTCGTACAGGCTCTGCGGCGAGGTGCCGATGAGGACCGCTTGCCAGCGCGAACCGGCCTCGACATCGGGCCGTCCGCTGAGGATCGTCACCAGGCGGATCCTGGCCTGGTCCGGCGGCGGCGGCCAGACGTAGGCGGCGTACGGGTCCGTCTCGCCGGCTCCGGTCTTCGGGTGGGCGGGGGCGGTCGTGCACGCCGTCGCGGTCACGAGGAGGAGGAACGTGGCGAGGGAACGCCGGCACTTGGCGGTGGCCGTCATCGTGGTCTCACTTGGGGTGACAGCTCAGGCAGCTCTGCGCCCCGCCGGAGGCCAGCGTGCGCGGCAGCTCGCGCGAGGGACCCTTGTGTGGGTCGTGGCAGGCGAGGCAGGAGAGCTCGCCGGTGAAGGTGGTGCCGGCGCGCGCCAGCTCCTCCTTGGTCGGGCGGCCGATGACGCGGTGACCCGTGACCGGGTGGTCGTGCTGGCCGTCGGCGGACAGGCGCAGCAGCACGATGGCACGCGCCTGCGCCATCGGGACGTCGAAGCGGCCGAGCAGTTTGACAGTGGCGGCGCCCGCCGGCGGGTTGACGGCGTTTGGCCCGTGACAGCCGAGGCAGAGGTCGTTGCCGGTGCGGCGCAGAAGGTGCGGCTGCTCGCCGCCGTGCGGCTGGTGGCACGCCTGGCAACCGATCAGTTCGATGGCGCCGTGCTGCACCTCGCCCTTGCCCGCCACCTGGTCAGCATGGCAGTCGCCGCACAGCTTCGCCCCGGAGCGCCTGAGCAGGTTGGGGCGGGGCGCCGCGTGCGGGGTGTGGCAGGCGGTGCAGCCGTCCACCTCGAAGACGCCGTGCTGCACCTTGGCCTTGCTCACCACGTCCTCGATCTCGCTGTGGCAGGCGTAGCACAGCTTCTTGCCGCCGTTTTCCACCAGCTTGGCGGCGCTCCCCTCGTGGCAGGAGTCGCAGCTCCCCTCGGCGAACGGCGGGTGCACGGAGCCCGCCGCCAGGAGGTGCTTCCCCGGCGAACCGTGCGGATCGTGGCACGACGTGCACATGACCTTGGTCAGGTCGGCCCCGAGGTGCGCCTTGACCAGCGCCTGGTCCGAGGCGTCGTGGCAGGTCAGGCAGAGGTCGGGGAGCTTGGCGGTGAGCTGGTACGGCACGTCGCTGCGGTGCGGGTCATGGCAGGTGGTGCAGTCCTCCCGTGCCGGCGGGTGGGCGCCGGCGCCGCTGACCTTGGCCCGGACGGCGGCGTGGCAGGGGAAGCAGAGCGCGTTCCCCTTGGCCCTGAGCAGGTGCGGCTCGGCCGCCAGGTGGGGGGAGTGGCAGCCGGTGCACATTCCCTTGGCCACGGCGGTGTGAACGGAGCCCTGAGCGAACGTCTTCTCGAGGTCCGAGTGGCAGGCGTAGCACAGCGCCGCGCCCTCCCGGCGCAGGAACATGCGCGAGCCGATCCCCTTGCGGTGACAGCTGTCGCACGCCTTCTCGGCGAACGGCGGGTGGAGCACCCCGCCGGCCAGCATCCCCTTGACTGCCGAGCCATGCGACGCATGGCAGGCGAGGCAATCGGCGCGGTTCACCGGCACCGGATGCAGCTTGTTCACGTCGTCGGCGGAATGGCACGACAGGCACAGCGGTCCCGGAGCAGCGTTCAACAGGTGCGGCTCACCGCTCGAGTGTGGGTTGTGGCAGTTGACGCACGAGTCGGTGACCGGCGCGTGGGGCGCGGCCAGCTCGCCGGCCGCGGCCTTGGCAAGGCCGTCGTGGCAGGTGACGCACAGGGCGGGCGGCGGCGCGCTCAGCGCCACCTGGGTGCGCCCCTCGCTCTGGCTGAACTCGTGGCAGTTGCGGCAGTCCTCGACCGCGGGCGGATGCTTGACGGTGCCCTTGAGCATCTCGTCGTGGCAGGTCGTGCACTTCGCCGTGGCCGGGTCGACCAGCGGCGGATGCTCCTTGGCCGATCCGGGCGCGGCGGCGAGGAGAGCGAGGAGCGCAGCGAGGGGCACGCCGGTCCACCGCTGCGCAAAATTCCCCAGCCGCCGGCGCGGGCCACCGGCCGGAACAAGAGCGTCACTCCTCAAGCGGGTGTGTGTCTCACGTGACCAAGTCAATATCCACCACCGTGTTGTGCGACAAAGATCGAACTGGCGCCCAACGGCCCGGACCTCGGCGGTTCGGCCGACCAGGCACCTCCGAGCGATGAGACAAGCAAGTCCTGTGCCGGCGACTCACGGGCGAGGATCGTCACCGAGCTCGCCGCAATCCGCCGGCCAGCGGCACTCCTGGCGGTATCGCTTGACGCGATAGCGGACCTGGTCCCGGGTCACGCCGAGCAGGCGCGCCGCCTCGGACTGGTTGCCGTGCGCCGCCCGCATCGCCCGCCACACCATGACGAACTCGAC
>JAJXUY010000228.1 GCA_021782525.1 Acidobacteriota bacterium
CCGCCACCGCCAGCAACGCCGCCAGCCGCGCCGCCGTCGGAAACGCCTCGTGGCGCGAGGCGCGCAGCACGAACTTGGCCGAGCGCGGCGGCGCCATCATGCGCCAGAGGAGGAGGAACGCGCCCCGGATGACGTGCCCGCGGTAGTGCGAGAACGCGAGCCGGAGCGTCGCGGCCTCGAGCTGCTCGCGCGCCAGGCGCTCGACCTCACCTGCCCCGCGCGGCGCCCCGTTCCCCTCCCCGAGCGCCGCGAGGAAACGCGGGAGGAACAGCAGCGCCAGCAGCGTCTCCTCGCTCTGCTTCTCGCCACGGCGGAGGCGCTCGTCGGCGGCGCCGAGCAGCGCCCAGAGCAAGGCGCCGTCCGCATCGGCGCTGCAGGCCTCCGGCACGATGTTGGCCAGCAACCCGGCGGCGTCGAGCCCGCGGAAGATCGCTTCCGCCTGCCCTCCCTTGAGGCTCTCGAGCAGCTCGTAAGCGATCCGCGCCGGGGCGGCGCGACGGATCTCACCGTGCATCTCGGCGATCGCCTCGGCGAGGTCGGGGTCGAGGCGGAAGCCGAGCCGCGCCCCGTACTCGACCGCGCGCATCATCCGCACGGGGTCCTCGGCGAAGCGCTGCCGCGGCGCCCCGATCGTGCGGATCACGCGCGCCTCGAGGTCCGCCAGGCCGCCGACGTGGTCGATGACGGAGAAGTCCGCGATGTTGTAGAAGAGGCCGTTGACGGTGAAGTCCCGCCGCCACGCGTCCTCGTCCGGCGTGCCGAACTCATCGGCCTCCGGTGCGGGCGCCAGCACGTCGGTCGGTTCCCCCTCCTCGATCTCCGGCGGTTCCGGCGAGCGCCGGAAGGTCGCGACCTCGACGACCTCGTCCGCGAACCGCACCATCACCAGGCGGAAGCGGCGGCCGATCACCCGCGCGTTGCGGAACAGCTGGCGGACCTGCTGCGGCCGGGCGTTGGTGCCGATGTCGAAGTCCTTCGGCGTCCGCCCGAGGAGAAGGTCGCGCACCGCGCCGCCGACCAGGTAGGAGACGAACCCGGCGCCGTGCAGCCGGTACAGCACCTTGAGCGCGTTGGGCGAGATCCCGGCGCGCGAGATCGGGTGCTCCGGCCGCGCGAGCACCTGCCGGGCGGGCGCCGCGTCGGTGCCGGCCGACTCGCTCACCTCGCCCCTTGCCGCGCCGGCGCCCCGGCGGCGCCGCGGAGGTCGAGCACGACCTTGCCAAACTGGCGGCCCGACGCCATGCGCTCGTACGCCTCCCGCCCGCGCTCGAGCGGGCGCACGCTGTCCACCACCGGCCGCAGCGTACCTTCCGCGACGGCCCGCACCATCGCGCCCCAGTCGCTCCGGCTACCCATCGTGGACCCGAGGATCGAGAGCTGTTTCCAGAATACGAGGCGAATCTCCTCCGCCGGGTTCGGGCCCGTGGTGGCGCCGCACGTCACGATCCTGCCTCCCTTGGCCGCACACTTCAACGAGGTCATCCACGTCGCCTGCCCCGCCGTCTCGACGACGACGTCGACGCCGCGCTTGTCCGTGAGGGCACGGACCTCCCGCGCCACGTCGGCCGTGGCATAGTCGATCGTGTGGTCGGCGCCCAGCTCCCGTGCGCGGGCGAGCTTCGACTCGTCCGAGGAGGTCACGATCGCCGCGGCGCCCGCGCCCTTGACGATCGCCAGCGCCGCCAGCGCCACGCCGCCGCCGATGCCGTGGATCAGGACGGTTTCGCCGGGCGCCAACCGCGCCCGCGTCATCAGCATCCGCCACGCCGTGAGGAACGTCAGGCCGAACGATCCCGCCTCGGCCCACGACAGGTGCGACGGCTTCGCCGTGAGGGAGGCCGCCGGCACGCGCACGTACTCCGCGAACGTGCCGTCGAGGTGCTCGCCGAGGATGCGGAAGCCGACGCAGAGCGACTCCTCGCCGCGGCGGCAGAACTCGCACTGCCCGCACGACAGCCCGGGGTTGAACACGACCTCGTCGCCCACGGACCAGCCCGTCGCGGCCTCGCCGACCGCAGCCACCGTCCCGGCGCCGTCCGCCCCGCCGATGTGAGGCAGCTCGATCGGGACGCCGGGCATCCCCGCCAGTACGAAGAGGTCCAGGTGGTTCAGCGCCGCTGCCTCGAGCCTGACCACGACCTCGCCCGCCGCCGGAGACGGCTCGGGCCGCTCGCCGAGCTCGAGCCCCGCCGGGCCGCCGTGGTTCTCGAAGTAGAGTGACCGCATCTCGCCTCCCCTGCCCGCCGGATCGTAGCGTGCGCCGGCGGCAAATGAAACCGCCCCGGCGGTCGCCGGGGCGGTGGAGCGTCGTCGGCCGGCCGCTACGGCCGGTTCAGGTTGTTGAACACGAGCGGCCGCTGAACCCAGTAGTTGGTTCCCCCATTGTAGTCGACGCTCTGGATCACGAGCTGATGGACCCCGTCGACGTACTTGGTGGTATCGAGGGTGTACTGGAACCCGGTGTACAGGAGAAGGTTATAAGGATAGAAGGGGTATTTCGCCTGAACATCCGGCCGGTACATGTTTAAGTTGGGGTTGGGAGCGGAAAGGCTGCCGTCAAGTACGCCATCCACGTAGAAATTCAGTTTGATGACGTTGTTGAAGTCATAAACCCAACCCTTGACGAGCTGGCTCCCCATAATATCTTGCATCGCGGTGGGCACCTCCAGCTCGCCGAAGCTCGAATAGGTCGCGGTTGGGCTGCACTCAAGGACAACTGGGATCTGATCGATCACAACCGCTGGCCGGGTAGGATCCTGCGTTCCGACTCGGATGGCAAGGTAGTGAAGACCCTGGTGGATCCCAAGTGTATTGATCAGATAGTCGACGTCAACGGCAAAGAAGTAGCCTGCGTTCTTGGCATCGGCCGTGAACTGCGGATACTGGTAAAGAACATCGGGCCGATCGTAACCGTAACAGTTCATGTTCATCCCAAATTGAGTCAGGTATCTGCAATCCGTCGACGTGCTCTTCAATACGGCTCCATCGAGTAGGAGCTCGACGTATTTCACGCCGCTAAATCGGGTCTGGTCCCCCTGATCGATGACCCAACCGGAGACCCATTCGATCCGGTCTCCGGTGTTGTACTCGAGGCCCGATGGAGGTACACCCGATGCACACGACGTCGAAAACAGATGGGCGTCGGGCATCGGCCAGTCGATCTTGCCGAACGGAGCCAACGTCGCATAGCCGTTGTTAAAGGTGACGTCGCGGCTCGCGAGTACCGCGGACAAGCCGGCGGTGTTCCAAGCCCGCACCGAGAGCGTGTGCGGACCGTTGGTGTACTTCGAGGTGTCGAGGTTCATCTGGAAACCGGAGTCGAACGCGCCCGTGACGTCGGGGTGAGCGTTCGCGACATCGGGCCGCGGCAGCGGGTAGTTCGCCTGCCCGACGACCATGCCGTCGACCATGACCTCGATGTCCGCGAGGATGTGGCAGGTCGAGTCGGTGGCGGGGTTGCAGCCGGTCGGGCTGACCCGCTGCCGGATGCCAGCGGCGTCGATCGCCCAACCAACCACCGGGAAGACGCCGGAGATGTAGTCCTGTGTGCCGTAAACGGCCGGGTCGCGCGGGCTGTCGAGGCCGCCGATCGGGGCCTGGGCGGTCGCCGTGTCGACGGTCATCGTCCGCGTCCCGAGGTCCTCGACGTCGCTGTTCGAGTACGTCACCCGGATGGCGAGCGTGTGGCTACCGGCGCTGTAGTTCGACGCCAGGAACGAGGTGGTGAAGCCCGGATCGTACGGGAAGTCCTCGCCGAAGAACCTCGCGTAGCGCGTCCGCACGTCGTCGCGCGGCTGGTTGATGTCGGCATCGTGCACCGGCGCGCCGTCGACGAGCAGCGTAACGCGGGACACGCCGCGCGGATCGAGCACGAAGCCGCGCACCTCGACGATACCGAAGACGGTGGCGCCCGGTGCGGGGGTGTCGATGCGAAAGACGGTCTGGACCAAGGGCGACCCGGCGCCCCGGCCGGTGAAGGTACCGGCGACGGCCGCACTGGCCACCAGCACACACGTCGCGAGAACCGCCGATCTCCCTAGGGTTTTGCGCATCGTCTGGCCTCCAGTAGGTTGCTCACGTCACGCCTTTGTGGATAAACATAGAGATGGCTCACGAAAAAGTCAAGGGCCACCGCCTCCGCTGACCCCTGCGGTGAAGGTTTGCACCGACCGGTACAGCGCTTTCAGGTCATACCCTCCCTCCAACACCGCCACCACCGCG
>JAJXUY010000229.1 GCA_021782525.1 Acidobacteriota bacterium
CGCGGGCGTGGCGCTTCTCCTCGAGCTCGAGCGCGGCGACCACCTCGCCGGTCGGCCGCGAGCGGGCGAAGAAGCTGGCGAACAGGCGCAGCGTCTCCTCCACCGTGAGCTTCTCGCCGAGCTGCGTCTTCTGCAGCTGCACGCCCACCCGCTCGCGCAGCTGGCGGTCGCGTCCGCACCCCAAGCGCACGCCGAGGAGCTCGACCACGCCCGCGTCCGGCGCGGTCAACCCCTCGAGGATCTCGACCGTCGTTGTCTTGCCGGCGCCGTTCGGGCCGAGCAGGCCGAAGCACTCCCCGCGCGCGACGGCGAGGTCGAGCCCGGCGACGGCGGTGACGTCGCCGTAGCGCTTGACCAGACCGGCGCACCTCGCCGCGGCGCCCCGCGAGCGGGTCGGCGACCGGCCGCCGCTGGTGTCGGACATCGCTCCCGCCTCCCTGCCAACTGCCCCCCACGGGGCGCCGACGCCGTCGGCCCAGACGCACGACGGCGCGTCCTCGCGACGGCCGGGCCAGGATAGCGCCACCTCCGGCGGCCGTCGCTTCGCGCTAGCCCGGTGCCCGCGGTGGCGATCGTGTGACCCCGATCACACGCCGCCTGCCCGGTCGCGCCGGACGCCCTCGCGGCCGGCCGCTCCTCCCTATACTGGCAGATGCGCCAAGCGGGGCTCGTCGCCGTCACGTTCGACGTTCGGGCCCCCGGGGCGGGAGGATGCCATGTGTGGCTCGATCATGCAGTGTCTCGGCCGGACCGCAACGGTTGTCATCGTGACCGCCGCGTCCTGGGCGGCCGCCGACCCGCTCACAATCACGCCGGACGTCAACCCGGCGCCAGCCGGCGTCACAGTTTCGTTCCACATTGCCCCGGCGGTCATCGCGGCGGGAGACGCGGTAGCGTTCTCGTTCGGGGATGGGGGGACCGGGACGATCGAGTTCAGCACCGGTTGTCTCCTGTTCGGCGGCTGCAACGAGATCCAGCATACCTATGCGGGCGCCGGCGTTTACTCAGTGACGGCGACCGGCACGGCTAGCGGCAAGACCGTGGCGGGCAACGTCCAGGTGACGATCACGGCGGGTTCGGGCGACCAGGAGCTTTTCGTCGGGACCGGAGCCCATCTGGTTGGGTTCAACAACGTCAACTGGAGGACCGACCTTGAGGTGCAGAACCCTGGAAACACACGTGCCCGATATCTGATCTCGCTCCTCGTTCGCGACCAGGACAACTCGACCTCGGCGTTCCAGGCGCAGTTCAGCCTCGACCCCGGCCGGAGCGCGCGGTACCCGGACCTCCTGATGACCGTGTTCGGCATCGCCAAGGGTGCGGCGGCGATCCGCGTGACCCCGATCGACGGGCAGATCGTCGTGAACAGCAGGACGTACAACCAGCTCCCGAGCGGAACGTTCGGGCAGTTCGTGCCCGCGATCCAGCGCGCGCAGGCGATCGGCTTCGGTCAGAACGGCCGCCTGATCGGTCTGGCGCACGACCCCTCGCTCGCCTCGGGCTTCCGCACCAACATCGGCTTCGTCAACTTGAGCCCGGCGCCGATCCAGGTGGAGGCCGACTTCTACCTGGGAGACGGCACGTACCTCGGCCGGAAGGGGTACGACCTGCTGTCGTTCGAGTTCATCCAGATCGACAAGGCGTTCGAACAGGTGACCGCGAGCCGCGTCGACGACGGCTACATCGTCGTCCGTACCACCACCGCCGGTGCCAGGTTCCTCGCCTACGCCTCGGTGACCGACAACATCACCGGGGACCCGACGTACGTGCCGGCGATCGTCCCGCAGTGACGGGCGCTCACGGGGCGGGGGCCGAGATCGCCGCAAGGCGACCGACGAAGTCGGGGTTGACCGAGCGCGCCTCGGCGAGCATCTCGGCGGCTTCACCGTTCGCGCCTGCGGCCTTGAGTGCGACGGCCAGGACGTAGCGGTTGAGGAGCTTGAACAACCCCGAGCCGAGGTCGCGGTAGGTGAGCGCCTGATCGGCGAAGCGGAAGCGCTCGGCCGCCTCGGCAGGGTGGCCGGTGAGGAGCAGCCGGGCACCCTCGAGGTGCGCCACCTCGGCCTCGAGCGGGCGCCGGTCGGGCGTCGCGGGCGACGCCGCGAGTTTCTCGCGCAGCGCCGCGATCCTGGCGTCCGCGTCGGCGGCGTGTCCGGTGCGCAGCGCGGCCCAGACGCCCAACACCACGGCCTCCTCGCCGGTCTTGCCGCACGTGCCCTGGTCCGCTTGCCACACCCCGTCCCACGCGCCGGCCATCAGCGGCGTCCAGACGGCGATCTTGCAGGTCATCTGCCGCAGCGCGTACGGACTGCACCCGCCGGCGCTCTCCGCCGCGGCGAGGGCCTGGCGCGCTTGGCCGGGCTGGTCTTGGAGCATCGCCAGGCTGACCATGTGTCCGCTCGAGGCGCAGAAGTCGGGCTTGATGCGCAGCGCGTCCTCGAGCTCCTTGGTCGCCTCGGCGTAGCGCCCGGTGAGAATGTCGAGCTCGCCGATCGAGTCGTGCGGGTTGGCCTGGTCCGGGGCGATGTAGCGATAGGTCTCGAACATCTTCCGCGCCTCGGCGAACTGTCCCTGACCCATCGCCAGGTAGCCGAGCTGGTTGTACGCCGACACCCGGTTGGGGGCGACCTCGATCAGGCGGGTGAGCAGGCGCCGCGCCTGGGCCCAGTCCTGGCGGGCGGTGGCGATATCCACGAGCGCGTTGAGCGCAAAAGGGTCGTCCGGCTTCTCGGCGGCGTACGCCTGCAGGATCTTCTCCGCCTTGGCCGTGTCCTTGGCGTGCATCGCCAGGTTGTACCGGATGAGGAAACGCTCGCGGTCGGTGAGCTTGGTGAGGTCGGCGTGCGCCAGCGAGTCGAGCAGCTTCGCCGCCTCGGGGTCGTGGCTTGCGCCCTCGCTCGAGAGGTAGAGAAAGAGCTTTGCCGCCAGGAACGAGGGGTCGAGCTCGACCGCCTTGGCAAAATCGGTACGGGCCTCGGCGTGATACACCTTCTCTTGCTCGTCGAGCCCGTGCGTGAACGCGGCCAGCGCCGCCGGCGAGGAGGTCGTCCACTCGCGGTGCCCTCCGGTCGCGACCAGCCCGACCACGACGGCGGCCACCACCGCCAGCACCGCGAGTGCGATCCATCGTCTTGTGTTCACGCCGCCTCCTCACCGCGCCCCCGGGCCCGTCCGCCCGGCGCCGCGTGACCGCTCGGGGCGCCGCCGGGCACACCCGACCGTGCCCCGTCTACGAGTCGCGCGCTCAATGGTTCTTCCGTTCGCCGGCCGCCCCGGCGCGGACGGCCGCCAGCCGCCGGCGCGGAAACTCCGACGGGCGGAGCAGCGGCAGCTCGAGCCGGGACGGGGTCCCCGCTCCGAGGAGCAGGACCGGCCGGGCCACGGTCCCGGCCGAGGGGTGGTTGAGGTCGCCGCCGTCGTTCGGGTTGACCTCGAAGCGCGGGGCGTTGGAGCCGGCCACGTCGATCCGGATGCGGTGGCCGGTGTTGAAGACGATCGCGGTGGACCAGAGGTCGACGACGAGCTCGGCCGGCGTGCCGGGGGTGAGGAAGCACTCCTCGCTGTCGCCGCAGCGCATCCGGGCGCGCTGGATCCCGTCGGTCACCAGCATCGAACGGCCGTCCGGGTAGACGTCGGTGAGGCGCACGGTGAGGTCGAGGTCCGGTGTGTCGGGCCGGATCCAGAGGCGGCAGCGCACGCGGCCGACCACCGTCACCGGCGTTGCGAGCGGCGGCGTCGAGAAGGAGAGGACGTCGGGCCGCGCCTCGATCGGGCGCTGGTCGACCGGGCCGGCCTGGGTCGACAACTCCTGGCCGCCGAGCGTCGGCACCGGGTCGGCGGGGTTCATCGTCATCCCGATTTCGGCGGCCGCCGGCGGCGAGGTCACCAGACGGCGGCCGCCGTCGAGGTACCAGGCGGTGATCGTGGCCGGCGGCGGCCAGTCGGGGAGGTCGAGCCACCGGTTCCCCGGGCCCCCGGGCTCGCCCACGGCGCCCATGAGGTAAACCTGCGCCGCGGGCCAGCTCGCCACCCCCGCCTTGCCGCCCTTGAGCCAGTGGTCGAACCAGTCGCGGGCGATCGGGATGAAGTCGTCCACGAAGATCGCGTTGCTCGGAAACGTGAGCTCGCCCTCCGTCTGCTGGAACGTGCCGTAGTGCGTCCACGGGCCGATGATCACCTTCTGGTTGCCGAGCGCCCGCGGCCCGCCGAGGT
>JAJXUY010000230.1 GCA_021782525.1 Acidobacteriota bacterium
CGTGCGAGGTGCGGAAACCGTCGAAGAAGTGCAGGAACGGCACGCGGCTGCGCAGCGTCGCCGCCTGCCCGATGCAGGCGAAGTCGTGCGCCTCCTGCACCGAACCGGAGGAGAGCAGGGCGAAACCGGTTTGCCGGCACGCCATGACGTCGGAGTGGTCGCCGAAGATCGACAGCGCGTGAGTGGCGATCGTGCGCGCCGACACGTGCATGCAGTACGAGGTCAGCTCGCCGGCGATCTTGTACATGTTGGGGATGAACAGCAGCAGCCCCTGCGACGCGGTGAACGAGGTGGTCAGCGCCCCGGCCTGCAGCGCGCCGTGCACGGCGCCGGAGGCGCCGCCCTCGGACTGCATCTCGGTCACCTGCGGCACCGTGTCCCAGATGTTCTTCTTGCCTTGTGCCGACCACTCGTCGGCCCACTCCCCCATGTTGGACGAGGGGGTAATCGGGTAGATGGCAATCACCTCGTTGGTGCGGTGCGCGACCGATGCCGCCGCCTCGTTCCCGTCGAGGGTGACCATACGCCTCTTGGACATGACATCCCTCCTTAAGTGGGGCGCCGCTCCGCATCCTGCAAACCTTCCGGGGGGCGGAACCTGCGATCCGGTCCACGTCCAAATCGTGAACCGTTTCACAACGGGGAGTCTAGGCGTTTCGGCCGGGTTTGACAAGACGGCGGAGGCAGGGCTCCGGGAACGGAAGAGACGTAGCCGGTGGCCGGTGGGAGGCAACGACCGTGGATCGTGGATCGTGGGTCGTAGAGACCGTGGTCCGAAGAAGCAGAGGTCTGGGTTTGGGTCGTGTCTCTGTCTTCCCTCTTCCCTTTTCCCTCTCGCTTCTGACGATCTTCACAGAGCTCGGGCGAAGGTCGGGGCGAGGGGGGCGATGGCGGCCCTGACGGGAATCGAACCCGTGCTGCCGGCTTGAAGGGCCGGTGTCCTAACCGTTAGACGACAGGGCCGTCGCGGGCCCGCGCAGGTTACCACAGCGACGACGGCATGGGGCTTCCCGCGCAGGTCGCTGCTGATCTCTCGCGCTCCGGAACCTTTGCCTCGGGCCTGGCCCGCCCATGTTGCCGGAGGCGCCGGCCGGCGCCGATCTTCCCAAGATCGAGTGGGCTCAACGGGTCTGCGAGGGCTGCGATCGAACCAGGTCCTGGAAACGAGCGTCGCTCCGCAGCGGGTCCCAGGCCGGGTCGAGGCGCAGCCACGCCAGCGAGACCAGGCTGGGAACCGAGAGGAGGCGCTCGAGCAAGGCGGTGGCGGGTTCGATCTCTCCGACTCGAGCCATCACCTCGGCCTCCTGGATCATGCAGTTGGGGCCGTCGTACGCATCGCTCGAGATCGGAAGCGCGGCGGCCGCCCGCTGCGCCAGGCGCACCGCCTCCTCCTTGTGCCCGAGGGCTGCCTCGGCGCGCGCCGCGCCGAGCTGAATCCACGGCTCATCCGGCCCGGCCGCCTCGATGTGTTCGGGTCCGGCAAGCGCGCTCGAGCACGCCTGGGTGGCGCCGGGCCTGTCGCCCGCGGCGTCGAGGTAGAGACACTGGAGCAGGTCTGTTGAGCCGTACCGGAACGGCCCCAGCTGGGCGTCCGCCCGCACTCCCGAAAGTGTCTCGACGGCAGCCTTGAAGTGCCGCCGGAGGTATTCGAGGTACGAACGGCACAGGAGAGCATCGGAGTCGCCGGGAAGCGGCGTGTCCGCGAGCACGCGCTCAGCGCGGTCGAGGTTTCCGCCCCAAAGGAGATCGTTCCAGAACCTGCGAAGGTACGGATCGTTTCGGTCGGGCGAGAGGTTCGTCGCCCGCTGGAAGGCCCGGTCCGCCTCGGCATACGCCCGCATGCGGACGAGGGTGTCACCCAGGACCAACAGGGCGGTGTAGTTGGCGGGGTCGAGGTCGACCACCCGTTCGATCTCGCGGCGCGCCTCCGTCCACTTCCCCTGCCTCCGATGCACGTCGGCGATGAGCGCGAACAGCTCGCTGTCGTTGGGGAGGGAGCGCGCCGCGATTTCGTACTCCGCAAGGGCCCCGGCAAAGTCGCGACGCCCGAACTGCTGGATCGCCCCGAGCGCGAGATGGGCCTCGGGCAGATCCGGACGGAGTTCGACCGCGCGCCGGGCGGCCTGGTCGGCCTTCGCGAGACGATCGGGGGTCGTGTCGATCCCGAGGTGGTAGATGCGGGAATCCGCTACCGAGAGCTCCGCAAACGCCTCGGCGAACGTCGGGTCGAGCTTCACGGCGCGGTCGAACATCGAGACGGCGAGCCCCATCTGCTCCCGGCTGCGCAGATCGTGGTAGCGCATCCCGCAGAGGTAGGCCTGGTACGCGTCCGAGTTCGCGGTCGGCATGGCTGCCAGTCGCCTTTGCTCGGCTCCTCGAACGGGGACGCCGAGCTCCTGGATCGCGTCTGCTGCGATCACCGCGCCGACCTCGACCACGTCCGTGGGGTCGGTCCGATAGCTCTGTCCCCACAGGAGCGTGTCGTCGGTCGCCCGGATCAGCTGGGCGTTGACTCGAAGCGACTCGCCTCTCGACTGATCGGTCTCCCAGCGCACGCTGCCGTCCAGGATGAAACTGACGCCCAATTCGCCGGCGATCTGATGGGCGGACCATCCCGCCTTGGCACAGGAGGAGGCGCTCGCGCGCGAGCTGACCACGATCCCGTGGACCGAGGCGAACCTGGTCGTGATGTCGTCCGTAATGCCCAGCGCCACATACTCCTTTGCGGCCGGCCCGAGGTTCTGGAACGGCATCACGACGATCCTTACCGCCCCTTTCCCCTGCGGCAGGAGGCGCGAGGCGTGGAGCCAGCGAATCGCCGCCCAGGCTGCAACGACGAGGACCGCGAGGACGCCCGCCGACAGCATCATCCAACCCGATCTCCTGTGCGTCTCTGGCGGTCGCTGGACCGCGACGGCCGGCGCCGCATCCGGTTCGGAGAGCGGCGAAACCTGCGCGATCAGGCGGTAGCCCCGGGTTGGGATCGTCTCGATGTAGGCGGGATCCCGCACGTCGTCCCCGAGAGTCTGTCGGATCACCGCAACGGCATGCGTGAGGGTACCCTCGGACACGAACTCCTTCCCCCACACCGCATCGAGGATCTCCTCCTTCGACACGACTTTGCCACCGTGCTGCGCGAGGTAGACCAGCAAGTCCATGAAGCGCGGTTGCAGCGCCGCCGACTCGGGGCCCCGCGAGACCCGATTCAGGCTCGGTTGGACCAGCCAGTCACCGAGGCGGAAATCCTCTGCTGAGGTCATGCTCTGACGTCCGTATTGTCGCCGCATTATAGCAACTCTTTCGCTGCTTAGACACTTCCGACGCTGCTGGAACCAAACTGCTCGCCAGTGCACGGGAAAAATCAGGGAAAAGACCGGGCCGCCGCCGGGGATTAGACAGGACTTCCGAGGTGGTCGGGCCCACGCTGAGTGACATGAGGACGTCATGCAAACGGCCAGACCGTCGCGCAGGCCAAGGCTCAAGGGCTTCTTCTCGGAGATCCCGGAGCGTGGGAACCCCGGTTCTCTCAGGACGCCCTTCGGCCCCCGGAGCACAGTCGCTTCGGGTCTATCCGACAACCTGACGCGGCGCTCCTCCGTTGGGAGTGTGCGACGCGCGTCACCAGCTGTGGGCCGCAAGTAGAAGGGGGGATGCGATGAACGAAGACACGTCGAGGTTGCAGAAGACGCTGTGGGTGATCGCGGGAGCCTTGGCGGTGATCGCGCTGGTGGCGGTCATCGGGCTCTTCTACCCGCACCCGACCGGCAACGACGTCGCCGGCACCATCGGGGGAGTCCAGAGGGCGGAAAGGTACCGGGCCGAGCAAATGGCCGACAAGGACGTGATCCTGAACCACCCCGAGGTCCAGGCACTCCTGCAGAACGACCAGGTCCAGAAGTTGATCAACAGCAAGGAGTTCCAGAAGGCGCTCGCGAATGGGGCGTTCGCCCGTGCGCTGGTCAACCAGGCGTTCCAGCAGGCAGCGCTGAACCCGGCGTTCCTCAACGCGATGAGGAATCCGGACGCTGCGGCGCTCGCGCAGGACGCGAGGTTCGCCGCCGCGATGAGGAGCCCGGACGCCGCGGCGCTCGTGCAGGACGCGAAGTTCGCCGCCGCGATGAGGAACCCGGACGCCGCGGCGCTCGTGCAGGATGCGAGGTTCGCCGCCGCGATGAGAAATGCGGACGCCGCGGCGCTCGTGCAGGACGCGA